>NZ_JBIBKS010000013.1:0-254013 GCF_042959345.1 Streptomyces sp. NPDC007905
ACCGGCACCTGCACCACCTGCCACCGCCCCCTGCCCAGAACATCCACCACCGCCCAAAACCCGAGAGCCAGAGCAACCTAACGGAGTCCTACTAGCGCTGTGACTGGAAAGGTTCACCGGCTCGCGACGCCCGGCACGGCACCTCGCCGCGTTGTCGCATCACCCGAGTACATCCCGTACGCGGGCGATGCTCCGCCTTGCGAGGCTCCCCCACTGCCTGAACGGCGTGGGAGGTGCCCCCAGCACCGGACGCCGCGAGCTTTCCGGCAAACCTTCCCGGTCACAGCACTAGCCCGGCCGGGTCACCGGTCCCCTGCCCGGCCTCGACCAGCACCTGCCCCGCCGCCGTCCGGGTGTACAGCACCGACCGCCCCGCCCGCCACCGCTCCACCAGCCCGGCGTCCCGCAGCACCTTCAGATGCCGCCCCACCGAGCCCAGCCCCTGCCCGGTCACGGCTGTCAGCTGGGTGGTGCTCAGGGGCGAGCCGAGCAGGACCAGCACAGCCGCCCGGCCCGGCCCGAGCAACGCGCTCAGACCGGCCGGCACCGCCCGGTCGCCGTCCCCGGCGAGCACACCGGTGCACGGATAGACCACGGCGTACCGCTCCCGCTCCTCCCAGGCCACCCACCCCACCCGCTGCGGGGTCACCGGAACGAAGACCAGCTCGGCGCCCGAGATCTCGCGCGGCGGATACTCGTGCAGATTGATCTGGAACCGGTTGTCCCCCAGCCACCGCGTCCCGCCCGGCCGCAGCGAGTCCAGCACGCTCACCCAGCCGCCCCGGCTCACCTGCGCGGTCCGCGCCACCACGTCCGCCTCCAGCACCCGCCGACGCCGCTCCCAGTCCGGCCGTACGGTCACCTCCCACACCCACTCCAGCAGTGCGGCCGCCCGCTCGGGCAGGTCGTCCCGGTCCAGTACGGCGGGCAGCGGACCGGCGACGGAGAGGCGCAGATGGGCGCGGGCGTCCGAGGGGCGGGCGGCGCGCACGCGGGCGATCTCGTCGGCGAAGCCCTCCCCGTCGCGAGGCGTGGGGGTGAGGAAGTCGGCGATCCAGTCCCGGCCCAGCCCCGCCCGCACCAGCCGCGCCGTCACCGGGTCGGCTCCGAGCAGCGCCCGGTAGCCCGGCAGATGGGCGCGCAGCCAGGCCCGCTCACCGTCGTGCGTGCCCGCGCCCGCGTGCAGCAGCTTCAGGCCGGCGAAGGTCTCGGCGAGCGGCGAGACCACGAACCGGCTGCGGGCCAGCGTGTCCGCGTTGAGCTGCCACCACCCCACGAGCACCTCCCCGCACGACCTTTCGCGTGACGGCGAAACAATAACGGGGCACTTCCGGACCGGCCGAGACTCCGGGGCATGCCCAGCTACCGATCCCTTTTCCGCACCCCCGAGTTCACCCCGCTGTTCCTCGGCGCGGGCGCCCAGACCGCCGCCCAGACCGTGGGCGGACTCGCCCTCGGCACCCTCGTGTACCGGGCCACCGGCTCCCCGCTGCTGTCGGCGGTGAGCATGTTCGGCCCGTCCCTGGCCCAGGTGCTGGGTGCGACCTTCCTGCTCTCCGGCGCCGACCGCCTGCCCCCGCGCACGGCCCTGTCCGCGATCGCGCTGACCTTCGCGGCCGGTACGGCGGTCCAGGCGCTGCCCGGCCTGCCGACCGGCGCGCTCTTCACCGTCGTACTGCTGCTGGGCCTGGTCGCCGCGCTGGGCGGCGGGGTCCGCTGGGGCCTGCTGAACGAGATCCTCGCCAAGGATCGCTACCTGCCCGGGCGTTCGCTGTTCAACATGATGAACGGGCTGATGCAGATCACCGGCTATGCCACCGGCGGCGCCCTGCTGACCGCGCTCTCCCCGCGGACCTGCCTGCTCCTCTCGGCGGCCCTGTACCTGACCGCCGCGCTGGTCGTGCGCCTGGGCCTGACCGCGCGCCCGCCCCGGGCCGCCGGACGCCCCTCGCCGGCGGCGACCTGGCGCACCAACGCCCTGCTGTGGTCGGCCCGCCCGCGCCGCCTCACCTACCTGGGCCTGTGGCTGCCCAACGGCCTGGTCGTCGGCTGCGAGTCGCTCTACGTGTCCTACGCCCCCGGCGCGGCCGGCACCCTGTTCGCGTGCGGGGCGCTGGGAATGTTCGCCGGTGACGTGACGGTCGGCCGCCTGCTCCCACCGGCCGTACGCGCCCGGCTCGCCACGCCCCTGCTCCTTCTCCTGGCGACGCCGTACCTGCTGTTCTTCACCCATCCGCCGCTGCCCGTGGCGGCGGTGTGCGTGACTGTGGCCTCCGCCGGCTTCGGCGCGGGCCTGGTCCAGCAGGAACGGCTCATGGCCCTGACGCCGGACGAACTCGCCGGTCACGCCCTGGGCTTGGACTCGGCGGGCAGGCTGACCCTGCAGGGCGTGAGCGCGTCGCTGGCCGGAGCGGTGGCCCAACTCACCACTGCGGCCTGGGCGATGACGGCCATGGCGGCGGCCTCGGTGTCCGTGACCGTCTCCCTGGCTACGGCTGGTCGGCGTTCTCCCGCGGCTGCTGAGCCGGCACGCTCTTCGCGCTGAGGTCGGCACCGATGTGCTGTGCGGCCCGGTCGAAGTACCGCAGCAACTCGACCGGGAACGGCATCACGAGCGTGGAGTTCTTCTCGGCAGCGACCTCGACGACGGTCTGCAGGAGACGCAGCTGCATGGCCTCGGGCGTGTCGGACATGATCCGCGAGGCGTTGGCGAGCTGCTGAGCGGCCTGGAACTCACCGTCCGCGGTGATGACCCGGGCCCGCCGCTCCCGCTCGGCCTCGGCCTGCCGGGACATGGACCGCTTCAGCGACTCGGGGAGCTGTACGTCCTTGATCTCGACGCGGTCGATGTGGACGCCCCACCCGGCGGCGGGACTGTCGATCATCAGGGCCAGCCCCTCGTGCAGCCGCTCCCGGTCGCTCAGCAGATCGTCCAGGTCGCTCTTGCCGATGATCGAGCGCAGCGAGGACTGGGCGACCTGGCCGACGGCGAAGACGTAGTCCTGCACCTCGATGGCCGCCCGCAACGGGTCGGTCACCCGGAAGTAGACGACGGCGTCGACCTTCACCGACACGTTGTCCTTGGTGATGCCCTCCTGGGTGGGCACCGGCATGGTCACGATCTGCACGTTCACCTTGCGCATCCGGTCGGCGAACGGGATGAGGAAGGTGATCCCGGGCTGCCGGTGGGTCGGCAGGGCCTTGCCCCAGCGGAACACCACCCCGCGCTCCACCTGGTTGACGACCCGCATGCCGCTCTTCAGCACGAGCAGCAGCAGCGCGGCCACGACCACCACTGCGACGACGGTGCCTTCCATGGCACTCCATTCTCCGACGCGACTTCCGCCTGCCCGGACGTCCTGATCCGGACAAGGGGGAGGACACCACGGCAGGGCGCGACGGATGCGTTCGAAGCGTCAGGGAAGCGTAAAGAAACAGCATCCAGGGGAGAGAAAACCGGAAAGGCCCTCTCACGCGGCCAGGTTCAGTTGCCAGGAGACACCGAACCGGTCGTTGACCCAGCCGAACTTGGGGCTGAACCCATAGTTCCCCAGCGGCATGAGCTCCGTGCCCTGCTCCGCGAGGGCCGCGTAGAGGCGGTCGATCTCGGCCTCGTTCTCGCATTGCACGAAGAGCGAGATTGCGGGTGTGAAGGTGAAGTCGTGTGTCGCGGGGCTGTCGATGCACATGAATTGCTCGCCGGCGAGCGAGAACGTCGCGTGTTGCACGCTCCCCTCCTCGCCGGGACCGTCGGCGCCGTATCGGGTGATGCCGACGACCTCGGCGTCCTCGAAGAGCGAGACGTAGAAGGTCATCGCCTCCTCGGCGTTGCCCTCGAACATCAAGAACGTGGTGATCTTCTGTGACGTCACGATCTCCATGCCGCTTGCTCCTTCGGCGCTGTCAGCCAGTCGACGCGTGGCTACGGTAACGCCGAGACCCTCCGACTCCCGTGATCCACCGCCGCCCCCCTGTGGTGACCGTGCCGAGACCCGTGAGGCGGGAGGAGGGTCGGGGCCAGGCTGCGGCGGAGCGGCTGCCAGGGGATGCGGATGCCCGCGCCGACGCCCCAGCGGCACCGCTGATGCGGACACCCGGGGCCGAATCTAGACTGGCGAAGGCGTAGAAGATCCCGAATTAGGGAGATGTGCACCATGGCCAAGCGAGGGAACAAGCGGCGCGGCCGTAAGAAGAAGAAGGCCAATCACGGCAAGCGTCCCAACGCCTGAGGGCTTCGCCGATGACGGTCACGGACGGGGGCAGCCTCGTGGCTCGCGTCGCTTCAGTCATGGCGGGGGCCTCCGGCTGCGATCTCGCCGGAGCCCCGCTCGATCAGCCGGGTCGGCACCGTGACGGTCCGCGTGGGTGACTGGTCGCCGTCCAGTCTGCGGAAGAGCATCTCGGCGGCTGTCCGGCCCACCTGCTCGACGTCCTGGGCGATGACGGAGATCCCCGGGCTGAGGATGTCGGCCAGGGGGAAGTCGTCGAAGCCCACGTGGGCGACGGTGTCCTGCATCCCGAGGGCGCGCAGCGCTCGAACGGCCCCGATGGTGACCATGTTCTGGCTGGTGAACAGTGCCGTGGGCGGGTTCGGCAGCGCCAGGAGCTGCTCGGTGGCGGCGACGGCGGCCTCCTCGCTGGCCTCCGCGTGGCGGACGATCTCGTCGTCGAACGCGATGTGCGCGACTTCCAGGGCGTGCCGGTAGCCGTCGAAGCGCTGGGCGGCGGTGGGGATGGACGCCCGGTCGCCGAGGTAGGCGATGCGGCGGTGGCCGGCCTTCAGCAGGTGGTTGACGGCGGTGATGGCTCCCTGCCGGTTGTCGGAGACGACGGCGTCCGCGTCGAGCAGGCCGGCCTCGCGGTCGACGAAGACCATGCGGGTGCCGGAGCGTTGCTCGCTGATCAGGTAGCTCTGGTCGCGTCCCGCGGGGACGATCACGAGTCCGTCGACCCGGCGGTCGATGAGTTCCTGGGCCAGTTCCCGTTCGCGGGCCGGGTCCTCGTCCAGGCTGCCGACCAGCACCAGCACCCCGCGCTGCCGGGCCACGTTTTCGACGGTGCGGGTCAGGGCGGCCGAGAAGGGGTTGGCCGCGTCCTCGACGAGCATGCCGATGGTGGCGGTGCGGCCGTCACCGCGGCGCAGACTGCTGGCGGTGAGGTTGGGCCGGTAGCCCAGTTGGTCGGCGGCCTCGCGGACCCTGGCGGCGATCGCCGGATCGACGGTGGGGACGCCGTTGACGACGCGCGAGACCGTCTTGATGGCCACGCCGGCCAGCGCTGCCACCTCACGCATGGTGGGGCGGCTGCGGGTGGACCGGGGCGGCGGCTCGCCCTGAGTCATCGTTGTCTCCCAGCGTTTGCGCGTTACCTACTCGTTGCGGACGCATGTCTATCAGCGTCTTGACGCGCTCGTCCATACGGGCCCAGTATCCCGTCAAGTCAACGTTGTCTCACCGTCGGCCAAGGGACGGCTCCGAAAGGGATCAAGCCATGAACAGCTCCACCAGCCAGGCGTCGAGCCGCCGCAGTCGGCGTATCCGAGCGGCAGCGACAGGCATCTCCGTGTGCCTCGGCGCCACCCTCGCGGCCTGCGGTTCCTCCGACGCAGGCTCCTCCTCGTCCGCCTCCGGCGGCGGTGGGAAGGCCGGTGTCTCGCTGATCCTCAAGACGCTCACCAACCCGTACTTCGTCAGCATGGAGAAGGACGCCAAGACCCAGGCCGCCAAGGACAACGTGAGCCTCACCGTGGCCGCGGGCAACACCGACGGCGACACCCAGACCCAGATCACCGCCATCGACAACGCCATCTCGCGCGGCGACAAGGGCATCCTCATCACCACCAACGGCGACGCGGTGAACGCCGCGCTCAAGCGCGCCAAGCAGGCCGGCCTCTTCGTGATCGCCCTGGACACCGCGCCGAACCCGCCGAGCGTCGCGGACATCACGTACGCCACCGACAACGAGCAGGCGGGCAAGCTCGACGGCCAGTACGCGGCCGCCGCCCTGGACGGCAAGCCGGCGGTCATCGCCATGCTCGACCTGTTCAACAACCAGGTCGTCTCCGTCGACGTCAACCGCGACCACGGCTTCCTGGAGGGCATGGGCATCGGCCCCGGCAGCAAGACCGAGAACGGCAAGGAAGCCAAGAGCGGCAAGTACACCGGCGGCAAGGGCGGCAGCTACACCATCGTCTGCCACCAGCCCACCCAGGGCGCCATCGACGGCGGACGCACCGCGATGGAGAACTGCCTGTCCGCCAACCCGGACATCAACGTCGTTTACGCGATCAACGAGCCCGCGGGCGAGGGCGCCTACAACGCGCTGAAGGCGGCCGGTAAGGAGAAGAGCGTCGCGATCTACGCGATCGACGGCAGCTGCGCCGGCCTGAAGAACGTCACCAGCGGTGAGTTCGCCGCCGACGCCGTGCAGTACCCGGGCAGGATGGCCGCGCTCGGCGTCAGCTCCATCGCGAAGCTGGCCCGCGGCGGCAGCAAGCCCAGCGTGACCAACGGTAAGTCGTTCTACGACACCGGAACCGCGCTGGCCGCCGCCAAGTCCGTCGGGGGCCTGAAGGTCCAGTCCCCGTCGCAGGCCGCGTCCGCCTGCTGGGGCAGCTGACTCGGTGGGCCGGGTGCGACGCCGCGAGCCCGTTGCGGCACCGGCGTCGCACCCGCACCGCACGAGCCCGTAAGCCCGCAATGAAGGCCCGTACGAGGGCACGAGGGAAAGAAGCGGAAGGATCCCCTGTGACCACCCACGTGGACAGTCAAGCCACACCGGCACCGGCGGAGGAGTTCCTCAACCGGCCCGCCACGCCGGCCCAGCGCATCCACTCCGTACTGCACCGTCAGCCGGCGCTCAGCCCGGCCATCGTCCTGGTGCTCGCCGCAATCGTGTTCTCCCTGGTCAACGACCGCTTCTACGCGTTGCAGAACCTCTCGCTGATCGCCCAGCAGGTGGCCGTCATCGGCTCGCTCGCCGTCGGCCAGACCGTCATCATCCTCACGGCCGGCATCGACCTGTCCATCGGCGCGGTCATGGTGCTCGCCTCGCTGCTGATGTCGAAGCTCGTCGCCGACAACCACCTGCCGGGCGTGGTGGCCCTGCTCGCCGGGGCGGCCGTGGCCGTCGCCGCGCAGGCCGTCAACGGACTGCTGGTCACCAAGATCAAACTGCCGCCCTTCATCGTCACCCTCGGCACCCTCAGCGTCTTCACCGCGATCACGCTCATCTACGCCAAGGGCCAGACCATCTCGCTGCAGCCGGGCAACATCCTCATGTGGAGCGGCGAGACCGTCTCCCTGGGGCAGCTGAACCTGACCAACGGCGTCCTGCTCATGATCGCCCTGTACGCGGTGATCGGCTACGCGCTGCGCTACACGGCATGGGGCCGTCACCTGTACGCGGTCGGCGACGACCTCGAAGCCGCCCGCCTGGCCGGCATATCCGTCAACCGGGTTCTGCTGAGCGCCTATGTGGTCGGCGGTTTCGCCATCGCCGTGGGTGCCTGGATCCTGGTCGGCCGGGTCGGCGGCGGTGACCCCAACAGCGGCCTCAACGCCAACCTGCAGTCCATCACCGCCGTCGTCATCGGCGGCACCAGCCTGTTCGGCGGACGCGGCGTGGTGATCGGATCGCTGATCGGCGCGCTGATCGTCCAGGTCTTCGTCAACGGCCTCGCGCTGGCCGGCATCGACCCCAACTACCAAGTCCTCGCAGTCGGCGTCCTGGTGATCGCTGCTGTCTCCGTCGACCAGTGGATCCGGAGTGTGAAGTCGTGACGACCGCCACCGCCCCCGTTCTCGAAGCCAAGGGCCTGGTCAAGGTCTTCGGCAGGGTCGTCGGCCTGAACGACGTCGACCTCACCCTCCACCCCGGCGAGGTCCTCGCCGTCATCGGCGACAACGGCGCCGGCAAGTCCACCCTGATCAAATGCCTCTCCGGAGCCCTCGTCCCGGACCAGGGCAGCATCCTCGTCGATGGGAAGGAGGTGAACTTCAAGCGGCCGCAGGACGCCCGCGACGCCGGCATCGAGACCGTCTACCAGACCCTCGCCGTCGCCCCGGCACTGGACATCGCCAGCAACCTCTTCCTCGCCCGCGAGATCCGCCGCAAGGGCATCCTCGGCTCGGTGTTCCGCATGCTCGACACCGGTGAGATGAAGAAGCAGGCCGCCGACCACATCAAGCGGCTCGGCATCGGCACGCTGCAGAACATCAGCCAGGCGGTGGAGACGCTCTCCGGCGGCCAGCGGCAGTCCGTTGCCGTCGCCCGGACAGCGGCGTTCGGCGGCCGGGTGGTCATCCTCGACGAACCCACCGCCGCCCTCGGCGTCCGCGAGACCGGGCAGGTCCTCAAACTCGTCCGCGACCTGCGCGACCAGGGCCTCGGTGTCATCCTGATCAGCCACAACATGCCCAACGTCTTCGAGGTCGCCGACCGCATCCACATCCAGCGACTCGGCGCCCGCGCCGGGGTCATCACCCCGCAGTCGCACTCCATGGAGGACGCGGTCGCCATCATGACCGGGGCGAAGAAGCTCGTCCCGGAAGCGGGCTGAGTGGCGGGCGGGACGGCCGCCGAGTATCGGATCGCCGAAGGCGGCCTCGGCGGTGAACCCACGGTGACGGTTTCCGCGCCGGACGGTTCCGGGCGCGTCACCGTCGCCCTGCGCGGGGCGACGCTGCTGAGCTGGCAGGCCGGGCGCGGAGCGGACGGGCAGCCGAGGGAGTTGACGGACGGCTACCGCGGCGAGGCGGAGCTGCTGGCACAGGACGGCGTACGGGCCGGCCTGCTGGCCCCGTTCCCCAACCGGGTCGCCGACGGCCGCTACCGCTACGGCGGCCACGACCACGACCTGCTGCCCGGCCACCACTCCGACCGTCTGATCTACCACGGTTTCGCTCGGGAGGCGCCGTTCGAGCTGAGCAGCGCCGCCGTGACGGCCGACTCCGCGCGGCTGCTCCTGCGCAGCACGAGCATCAGACCGGGCAGGTACCCCGGTTACCCGTTCGCCGTGGACCTCGCGGTGGAGTACACCGTCAGCGATCGCGAGGTGGGCATCGAGCTCTGTGCGACGAACGTGGGCGACACCACCGCCCCCTATGCGGCGGGCTGGCACCCCTACTTCACCCTCTCCCGACCCATCGACGACCTGGTCCTGCACATCCCGGCCCACACCCTGATCCGCACCGACGCGTCCCTCGTCCCACTCCGTGGCGGGGACGCCCTCACCTGCCTCGACCGGTGCCCCGGCATGGACTTCCGCGTGCCGAGACGGCTGGGCGACGCCGTCATCGACGCCTGCTTCGCGGGCCTGTCCCCGGGCCCCGGCGGGCGGGCCGAGACGGTGCTGACCGACCCGGCGACCGGTGAGGGGCTGCGGGTGTGGCAGTACGGCGGGTACCTGCACGTCTTCACCGGCGACACCCTGGCACGCGACCGCCGGGCCTCCATCGCGCTGGAACCCGTCGAGGCCACGACCGACGCCTTCAACCGCCCCGGAACACGCCCCCGCCCTGGCCCTGGAATCCGGCCGACAGCGGGCATTCCGCTTCGGCGTCACGTACCTGCCCCCCACGCACTGAGCTCGCCGCCGAACCGGTGCGATGCGATGCGGCGCCCGTTTGCGGCTCGGCCGAGCGCGCGCGATGGCTTGCCTTGCGCGGACCGCCGGTTCTCGTCCTGATCGCCGGTCCCACCGGCACGAGCGGTCTGCCTCCGGTCAGCTCGCAGACCAGCCCTGGCGCCATCGCAGGCGGCTCCGGCGCCCAGTACTTCCTCGGCGACTTCGACGGCACGCACTTCACCGCCGACGACAGCGGCACGTACACCGCCCCGCGCGGCACCGTGCTGCAGGACTTCGAGTAGCGAGGCCCTGCCGGCCTGGTCGGCCGAGTCCACGGAGCAACTGCTGAGCGCACTGCGGGAGGCCCGCCCGGACCGCGGTTGCTGGACCGGGGGTGTCACGGGCCTGCTGCATTGGCATCACCGGCGTCACTGGGTCGGGGGACTGCGCCACCGGCTGCCGAGCCGGATGCCCCGGATAAGTGTGACTATCACTCAAAGGTGACGTGACGGCTCCAGACCGTCACCACGGCTGGCAGGAGGACCAATCGATGCACCTCACTCTCAAGCGCCTTCTCGGCGCTACCGCGGCGGTGGCCACAGGCGCCACGGCCCTGCTCGGCACCGGCGCCGGCCCGGCCGGCGCCGCCGACCGCGTGCACTGCGACCGCGCCGAACGGCCCATATGGAGCGAAGGGCCCAGCCGCAACATGACCGGCCACCGCTGCAGCCTGCCGACCGACGAGCACCGCTGGTACACCGTCGAGATCGACACCCTCGTACAGCCCCACCACAAGACGGACTACCTGAACGGAGAGGTCGACCGGACCGAGACCCTGCACCACAGAACCGTCAGGTGCCTGGGCTACACATCCGAGAACGGCACGGTGAACTGGTTCGGCTGCCCACCCCGCTGACACACCCGCCGAGGGCTCCCGTGCCGACGCCCCACAGACCGGCTTCGGCCTGGTCCCCGCCGGCCCGCGGCGGTCCGAAGGCGGCGGTCGGTTAGCCCGCCTGGCGGGATGCGACTGTGGCGGTCACCCATCCACGGGGTCTCCAGTGCTTCCATCGCGCCAGGAGGCATATGACATGGCTGACGACCGACAGCAGCACACCCGCTCCCCACTCACCGCGTCCCGGCGCCGCGTCCTGACAGCGGCCGCCCTTGCGCCCGTACTCACCGGTGTGCCGACCGGGGCCCGTGCCCTGTCCGCCGGACCGGAGGCCAGGACACGGGCCCTGGTCCAACCGGTGATGACCAAGCTGGCGGACTGGGCGGCCGTGGGCCAGGCTCTCGGCCGGCCCGGTGACATGAGGCGGTTCATGTACCACACCGCCTTCCCGCGCTGGGACCTCAGGGTCTTCTCCCACGGCATCCTGATCGACCCCGCGCTCGCCCTGGGCACGCACGTGTCCTTCGTCCGGTACGCCGACCACAGCACGCTCTTGATGGGCGACGCCGTGGTCAGCGAGCGCGAACTGCAGGGCTTCATCGACGTCTTGCAGGAGCACGGGATCATGCAGACCGCCATCCACAAGCACCTGCTTGCCCACAACCCGGATGTCTGGTGGGTTCATCTGCACGCCCACGGCCACGATCCCGTCACCGTCGCCCGCGGTCTGCGCGCCGCATTCGACCGCACCGGCACCCCGCCCGCCCGACCCGCCACCCCCTCGCCGCCGGTCAACCTGGACACCGCCTCGATCGACGCTGCCATGGGCGTCAAAGGCGCCGCCGACGGCAAGATCTACAAGTCCACCTATGTCCGCCGTGAGACCGTCGCCGACGGCCCTGTGATGCTGCCTCCGGGACTTGGCTCCACCACCTCCGTCAACTTCCAGCCGCTCGGTGGCGGAAGGGCCGCCATCAGCGGTGACCTGGTCATGATCGCGAACGAGGTCCAGCCCGCCCTCGTGGCCCTGCGACGCGGCGGCGTCGAACTCGTCGAGGTGCACCACCACAACCTCACCGACGAGCCACGACTGTTCTTCGTCCACTACTGGGCCGTCGGCGATGCCGTCAGGCTCGCCAAGGCCATTCGCCAGGCCGTGGACACCACCAACGTCGTACCCATGCCCGGAGGAGCCGGCCAGTGACCGCGGACCACGAGACAATCAACTGCCCCTTCGACTACAGCGAAGCCCTAGAGTTCGACCCTGCACTCGCGGACCTGATGCAACGCGATTCCCCCGCACGCATCCGGCTTCCCTACGGTGATGCGGACGCCTGGCTGATCACCGGCTTCGACTCCGTCAAGCAGGTGACCACCGACCAGCGGTTCAGCCGGGCGGGCATCATCGGCCACGACTACCCCCGGATGACGCCGGAGCCCATCGTCTCGCCCGAATCGATCAACGTGATGGACCCGCCGCTCAGCAGCCGCGTCCGGCACCTGGCCTCGCAGGCCTTCACCCAGCAGCAGGTCGACGGCATGCGGCAGCGGATCACCGAGCTCGCGGACCTCCTGCTGGACGACATGGAGAAGAAGGGACCGCCGGCGGATCTGGTCCAGCACCTCTCCAACACGCTTCCCCAGCACACCGTCCTGGACCTCCTCGGCATCGAACGGCAGGAATGGCCCCGGATCGAGGCGTCCTTGCACCAACTGCTCGTCGTCGGTGCGGGCACCAAGGAGGCCGCCGCCGGCGCCAAGGCCGATCTGACGGCCTACTTCGCCAAACTCGTCGAACAGCGCCGCCACTCACCCGGCCCGGACCTCATCAGCGCGATGGCCGCGGCGCGGGAAGGCGAGGAACAGCTCGATGACAGGGAACTGGCGGTCATGGCGCTGATGCTGGCGCTCAGCGGCCAGGACACGGCGACCTGCCAGATCAGCAACATCACATACCTGCTCCTGACACGTCCCGAGCTGATGAAGCATCTGAGGCACCAGCCCGAGAGCCTGACCGACGTCCTGCACGAACTGCTCCGCTGGATCCCGTTCCGCAAGGGGGTCGGGATCCCACGGGTGGCTCTAGAGGACGTGGAACTGGACGGTGCGAGGATCCGGGCAGGCGACTTCGTCCACGTGTCGTACCTGACAGCCAACCGAGACCGGGAGCGCTACCCGGACCCCCACGTCATCGACCTCGACCGCCCCAGCGTCCCGCATATGACCTTCGGCTGGGGCGGACACCGATGCATCGCGATGCCGTTGGCCATGGCGGAGCTCGAAGTGGCCATCGGGTGCCTCGTGGAGAGATTCCCCGACCTGCGGCTCGCGGTGCCACCGGAGGAGGTCCGCTGGGACACGGAGACGATCAGGCGCTTTCCGCTGGAGCTGCCGGTGGCTTGGTAGGAACGCCGGAATCGCGCCGGGCCTCGAGGGGTGGATGAGCCACAGGGGCCGACTGCTCAGGAGGAGGCGCCCCCATCGTGGGTGCCCGCCCGCGCTGATGCCAGAAGGCGGATGGCACAGGTCCCGGACCATGATCGGTCCGAGGCCTGTGCGCTGGTGCCCCCGGCAGGATTCGAACCTGCGACACCCGCTTGAGGAGGGAGGCTGGGGCGTCGGGCCAGTGCCCTGCCCCGCAGCCCCTCACCGCCACACCCGGGCTGTGAGCAACACTCTGCAAACTCACGCGGGGGTCTGGCTTCTTGCGTCGTTTGAAGATGCGCGCCTCGCACAGAAGGCCTTCACCCGGCCGCCGGACGGATTCTGTGGGCCGTCTGCGGGAAAGCGGCCCTCACCTGCTTGTGCCTGTGGTCCGGCTTCCTCACTGTGTTGAACAATCGCCTGGTCATGGCGCACGTACGCGTCTCGGCGGATGGAGGGGAACGACCGATGGCCGCAGCGGAACGCCCGAATCGCAGGGCCCTGCTCGCTGGTGGACTCGCCGTCTCCACGGCCGCGCTTGCGGGGTGCTCATCGACGAGTGCCACCCCATTGACGACCAGTGCTTCGCCGGAAGTGAATCCGACAACGCCCGCCGCAGCATTCGCAAGGCTGATGGATGGCAACAAGCGATGGGTGAGCGGAGACCTTCGACATCCCGATCGGGATCCGAGCCGTCGCCAGTTCGTAGCCCAGGCGCAGAAGCCGTTCGGGTCGATCCTCTCCTGCATCGACTCCCGGGTGCCGCCTGAACTTCTCTTCGACACCGGGCTGGGTGACCTGTACGTGATGCGCACCGGAGGAGAGGCAGTCGAGCCGGTGGTCACAGGTTCCGTGGAGTACGGGCCCATGACGAGTGGCACTCCGCTCATCGTGGTCCTCGGGCATCAGCGGTGCGGAGCCATCGAGGCGGCGTACAAGTCTCTGCATGGTGGCAAGCCGCTGCCGGGCAACCTCGACGCGATCGTCAAGGCTCTGCGCCCGGCGTACGAACAGGCAGTCAAGGAAGGCGGTGCCGACCCGGTCGAGACCATGGCCCGCGCGCAGGCCAAGCTGACCGCCGCCGACCTGCGCTCCAACCAGGACCTGGGCCCACTCGTAAGAAAGGGCAGCCTTGCCGTGGTCGGCGCCTACTACTCCCTCGACACCGGGAAGGTAGAAGTCCTGGATGGCTCGCCTTCCTGACCGGCCGACTGAGCCGGACGTGTATGTGCCAGGCCGTTGATGATCAGCCCGGTCGAGACGGGTTTGATCGCGCAGGCCTCCTTCTTCTCGTCCTGGGTCTTGCCGGGGATCTTGGTGACCTGCGTCGTCCCTGTTCAGGGGCAGTGGGTCCGTGCGACTGGCGGCCATGGTCGGTCGTCGTCGGCCACTGTTGCGCGGCCTCGGACGGCCCAGAGACGGCCCGGCATCGGCGCGCTCGGCTGACGCCGATGCCTTCGGCACGACCCGTGCTGGACCTCGGCCGACGACAGTCAGTCACGCTCGTCCCTGGGACAGGGGAAGGTGTCGGGAGGGGTGCCCCACTTCGCGGGGTTCTGCCGGTCGGGCAGGACTCCGCAGCTGAGCAGTGTGGCCGTGATTCCGCTCGGTTGGGCGATCTCGCGGATGAAGACCGCCTTGTCGGGCGGGTATTTGTTCTTGCCGTCCAGTTGCAGCACGCCCGAAGCGCCGGGGTACTGGGACACCCCATGGGCGGTGAGCCACAGGAAGGTCGTTGGGCTTGACTTCGTGGGTGGTCGGTAGCAGGTCCTCGATGACCTTGCTGACCACACCCACGGTGTCGAAGCCGCCGGCGGCGTCCGCATCCGCGCTGCGTCCGCCGAAGACAGTGGCGAAGTCCTGGGCGAACTGGGCATAGGGATCCCGGGAGTCCGGGGTGGGGGCGTTCGTCGTCTCGTAGAAGAGTGTCATGTACGGGTGGGCGCGCGCCGTCTGTCCGGGATGAAGCTGGAAGTCGATGGGGGAGCTCTCGGTGATCAGCGGGATGGTCGTGCCTTCCGGGGGCTGGCACTGACCGCCCGCACTCTGCATCGCGTTGAGGAGGCTGGGGAGCACACCGGATCGGGCGAGGTAGACGACGATCCCGTGCGTCGCGGCGACCTTGTTGCACACTTCGCTCGCGATGTCCTCCGGCGTGGTCGCCCCGGGCTTCTCGCTGTACTTGATCTCGTCGATACCGCCGTGTCGGCGGTAGGCGGAGACGAACAGGTTCTTGAGGTCCGTGCTGAACGCCGTGTCGGTCGGGTCGTACACCACCACGGCGTGCGGGGTGCCGCTGGTGAGTTCGCGGACCGCGGGAGAGTGGCGGATGAAGTCGGCGAGGACCGAGGCGACTCGCCCGTCGGGCGCCGAGATCTGGAAGTACCGCTGCGGCGAGTCGGGGCCGACCATGGTGCTGCCGGACACACCGTTCGCGATGACCGGGATGCCGGCCTGGTCGAGTTCCCGGACCGCGTTCAGCGACTCGGGACGGCTCTGGGTGATGCCGATGACCGCGGCGATGTGGTCCTGCCGCTGACGGCTGATGATCATCTGTGCGACGTCCGGGTCCGTCGGCGCCGCGGCGCTGTGTGCGCCGTACTGGAAGTACTGGCCGGTGTTGGCGATGAGCAGGCGGATCGGCATCTTGTTCTGGCGGACCTCGGTGTTGAGCCTGTGCTGCTGGGCGATGGCGCCGCGCAGGATCTGCAGGCCGATCGGCGGGTCGTCGTACACGCCCTTCTGCAGACTCAGGGGAGCGAGGAAGACCAGGGTGCGGTAACGCCCGTCCGGGATCTGGGCGTTCTCCTTCGCGACCTGGTGCTCCAGGTCCCGCAGCTCCCTTCCGCGGTCTCCCTGTACGCCCAGATCACATTGGCTGCCGTCGGTGACGCCCACGCGCTCACCGGTCTTGACAGTGACGCATGAGGGAGGTGCGGGGGGCGGAGTGGGCCAGAGGTAGTGCGGGGCCAGGAGGATGCCCGCGGTCGCCGCGGCCATGACGGGCAGAGCGGCCGGACGCAACCAGTCGAGTGGGTGGTCCCGGCGAGCCATGACGCCCCAATGGGTGTCGATCTTCGTCTTGGCCGTGCCCTCCGTGTCGTCCTCGGCCGGCAGCGTGACCAGGCGTACCGGCTCGTCACTGCCCTCGTTGAGGAACGTGAAGACCTTGTCGGCAATGCCATTGGGCCGGTCGGGGTCGGCGCCCAGCGGCGCAGCGTAGTCCGGAGGCGGACCCGCGCAGGCGGCCAGGACGAGCAGCGGCTTGGACGGATGGTCACCGGCGAGCTCCTCGAACGTGCCGAGGAACGCGCGGCCGGGGCCGTCCGCGTCGTCGATCTCGGGAATGAGGACGACGAAGGACCACCGGCGCCGTGCCCACAGATGACTCAGCCAGGTCCTTCTTCGGGTCGCTTTCCGCAGATCGGTGAGCAGCGCGCGCAAGAGGATACGTCGCACGCGCGGATCCTCCCTGTCCAGCTCGCCGTCCTGACAGAAGGCGAGCGCGGCGTCCAGGAAGCAGGTCGCGTTCGCTTCGTCCGCGACCCAGCGCAGGCCCCAGTGCCGCAGGTGGAACCGGTAACAGAGCTTGGGAAAGCCGACGACCAGGGCTGCCACGAGTCCCTGCAGCCAACCGGTCAGGAGATGCTGACCCAGGAAGTCCGCGAGGCGAGCACAGGCACGCAGCGTTTTCCGCCTTTTCAGCAACGCTGCATACAGGTCATCGAGGATCGGCTGCTGCTGGGCCTGGAAGTCGCCCGCGCCGCGTTCGGAGTCCAGTACGGCCCGGCAGGTGTGAAAGGCCGGCAACCGCAGTCTCCCCGACGGCATGGTGAGCTGGAACCGCAGTCCGACTCGGTCGATCGCGGCAAGGAAGCCTCCGCCCAGCTCCGCGTCGTCGACCACGGCGTGCGGTACCTGGAAGTGAGGGTTGCCCCGCCGTCGCGACAGCCGGTGCTCGTACTCCCGGACCATGAAGGCCGGTGCCCGGACATCGCCGCCATCCTGCCTGGTGAGGACCAAGGCAGGCATCTTCTCGGCCCGGGACCGCGTGGCCGCGAAGGTGTCGAGCTGACGTATGAGGCGGTCCGACCACCTGGGGTATCGCGGGGCCGAGTCCGCGGGCGTAGGAAAGTTGGACACGCAGTTCCTCCCTCGGGGAAGCAGGGTGGCCAACATGCCATGAAAGGCAGGTGTGAAAATGCGCTATATCTGCCACTGACGCCTAATGAGTGATTCGGAGCGTTTCCGAGGCGACGGATGGCAGAACCGCGAGGGGGAGGAACGAGCTTCTCGCCGCGGAAGCGAGAAGCGACAGGCGGGCGTTTCAGAGTGGCTGGGGTCGTAGGTCACCTCACCGCCGACGGCGCGGGCCAGGCGTCGTGCGAGCGGAAGCCCCAGGCCCGCGCCGTCGTGTCCGGGCCTCGTTCAGGGGGGTGCCGCAGATGGTGCGACGTCGTCGGTGGTACGCCGCCTCACCCGGACCACGGCCCGGGACCGCCACGTGCCGGGACATCCGCGCGGGTGAGCACCCCTGGCCGTGGTTGTGCCCCGAGCGGCCGGGTACTCGGGTGCACCCACCGTGAGGGGCGCCCCGGAGCCCAGGCCGTCACGGCTCGACGGCAGCGGGGCACCGGTCGTCCCACATCCATCCCTCCTGCGAGGCCTCCGATGAGCCGTCTCTTCTCGCCACTGACCCTCCGCGGCACGACGTTTCCGAACCGGGCCTGGGTGGCCCCCATGTGCCAGTACAGCTCGGTCGACGGCTATCCGCAGGACTGGCATCTGGTCCATCTCGGCTCCCTGGCACGCGGCGGGTCCGGCCTGGTCATGCAGGAGGCCACGGCAGTGGAACCCGAGGGCCGGATCACCCCTTCCGACGCCGGCATCTGGGATGACGGGCAGGCCGCCGCGTACAAGCGGATCACCGACTTCGTCCACGGGCAGGGGGCCATTGCCGGCATCCAGATCTCCCATGCCGGCCGTAAGGCGTCGACGGAACCGCCCTGGGAGGGCGACGGGTACGTCGAACCGGAGGCCGGAGGATGGCAGACGGGTGGCACCGTCACCGCTGCCGTTCGGCGACTGGCCGGCCCCACGGGAGCTCGGCGCGGACGACATCCGCGCTCTGGTCCGGGCCTTCGGCGAGGCCGCCGCGCGGGCGCTGTCCGCCGGCTTCGAGGTCCTGGAGATCCACGCCGCGCACGGCTATCTGCTGCACCAGTTCCTGTCACCGCTGTCCAACCACCGCGGCGACGAGTACGGAGGCGATCTCGACGGGCGCAGCCGTTTCCTCGTCCAGGTCACCGACGCCGTACGGGCGCACTGGCCGGAGGACCACCCGCTGTTCGTACGCTTCTCGGCCACGGACTGGGCCGACGGCGGCTGGACCCCGGAGGAGACGGTCGAGCTGTCGCGGCACCTGGTGGCCCACGGCGTCGATCTGGTGGACATCACCAGCGGCGGGCTCGTCCACAACGCCCGTATCGAAGTGGAGCCCGGCTACCAGGTGCCTTTCGCCCGAGCCGTCCGCGAGGGCGCGGCCCTGCCCGTCTCCGCGGTCGGCCTGATCACCGCACCGGAGCAGGCCGACCAGATCCTCGTGGACCGCTCGGCCGACGCGATCATGCTCGCGCGCGAACTGCTGCGCAACCCGACCTGGCCGCTCCGGGCGGCCTACGTGCTCGGTGACGACGTCCCGTGGCCGAAGCAGTACCAGCGGGGCCGCCTACGTCATCGCTGAGGCCGTCGTCGCCCGAGCACCCGGGAATTCGGCGAAAGGCAAAAAGGTTTCCTCCGATATGAGCGATTCATGCGGCAATGCCGCCTTTTCCGCACCCGAGAGCGAGTCGATGCGTGCGCTGCTCGCGGCCGACCGTGTCGGCACGCTGCGGCAGATATCCGCCCTGAGCCGTGAGTTCGAAGGGATCGTCGAGGCGAACGCACTGGTGGCCATTGACGACGAGCACGACCCGGAGGGGGCGAGCACGGCCTTCGAGCGGGCGCACGTCGCCGCCCTGCTGTCCCAGGCGCGCGAGCATCTGAACGATCTCGATCACGCCTTGGAGCGGTTGGAGAGAGGCGACTATGGGCGCTGCGAGCAATGCGGTGAGCCGATCCCGACGGAGCGCCTCGAAGTTCGCCCGGCGGCGAAAACCTGCGTGCGCTGCGCATCGGTAGCTCGTTGAAGCGTGCACGGTTGAGGACGCGACACGGGCGCGCGCTCTCCGGAGACCGTTCGCGGTCACGGTAAGCGGGTTGCAGGGCGACGTCGGTGGGTCTCAATGGGCGAGTCAAGACCAGTCTTCTTGCCCTCGGTCTTGCCGGGGATCTTGGTCAGCTGCGTTTTGGCTGCTCAGGAGCAGTTTGGTTCATGCGCCTGGTGGTCGTCGTTGGTCGTCATGGGCCGCTGTCGAGCAACTTCGGACGGCCCGGGGACGCCCCGCTCCGGGGTCTGAGTAGGCGGCCCGCCGGTCTCAAGAGGCACTGCGCTGTCCCGCGAGGCGGACCGAGTGCGGGTCTGCCGGTGGGAGGGCCTTCGTAGCGGCACGCACGGCATGCCGAGGTACCCGAGCGCGCCGAGGCACCCGCCTGGGACCGTGTGGTCCGACGAGTCCCAGTTGGCCGGACGGCAACGGTGGGGTTGCATCCAATAGGCTTTTATAACGATAGGGATACGCGCGTGAAGGAGTTGTGCAAGGTGAAAGCGTCGTGTGGATAGTCTTCTGGCGAGACGTCAGTTACATGCGTCTCAAGACGAGGCGTGAGTTATCGGCGGATTGAGGGGGGCCTCGTACCGCCGATACCGGGCAGGGGGCCCGACAGCCTCGGCAGCCAGTGGGGAGCTGGCCAGAAACTCAGGGGAATGGGGACAGTGAAACACTTAGTCGTGGCCGGACAGGGCTACGTCGGGCTTCCACTTGCGGTGGAGGCGGTCAGGTCGGGATACAACGTCGTGGGGTACGACGTCGACGAGCAGAAGATCGCCAGCCTGAAACGCGAAACCTCATACATAGCGGATATCAACTCCGAGACGATTTCGGAAATCCTCCGGACGAACCGCTACACCCCCTCCTCCCACGGCCGGGAGATGAGAGGGTTCGACATCGCAATCATCACGGTTCCGACTCCACTCCGAGATGGCGACCCAGACCTGTCCTGCATAGAGAACGTTGCCGAAACAGTCGGACGGTTCCTCGAAAAGGGTCAGCGCCAGACAGTCGTCCTGGAGTCGACCACATACCCCGGGACCACCAGGGACGTGCTCATCCCGATCCTGGAACGTGTCTCAAAGCTGACCGCCGGCGTCGACTTCCACGTCGGCTTCAGCCCCGAGCGGATCGACCCGGGAAACAAGACCTGGGCCTTCCGCAACACTCCAAAGATTGTCTCGGGGTTGGGTGACGAATGCCTGCGCAAGGTCAGTGAGTTCTACAGCTCGGTGTGCGACAACGTCGTACCCGCCAAGGGGCTGGAAGAGGCTGAGCTGGCGAAGGTCATGGAGAACACCTTCCGTCACGTCAACATCGCACTTGTCCCGACGTCGCTGTGATCGTCACCGATCACAGCGACATCGACTACGAGAAAGTCGTCCGAAGCTCAAAGTCGGTTTTGGACACGCGGAACGTTGGTTGCCTCGCCGACAACGTAGAGCTGCTCTGAACCGAGCAGCCAGGTATACGAGACGGGGTCGCCTTCCGGGGCCAAACCCGTCACATCGTGAGCGCACAATCACCACTTACCCGTCACCACCACTTGGGGGTTTTCGTATGTCTGGACGCGCGCAACTTGCGCAAACCGGTCTGCCCGTGCTCGTCCTGGGCGGCGTCACCATCCCGTTCGGTCTGTACCTGGCCCTTGCCGTCACCGTCGCCGCTCTCGGCGTCATACTCTTCTTGAAGTTCGGCTGGCGCCGTCACCTCACGGCCGGCCAGTTGGCTTCCGCGAAGGGCGTCGCCACCGAGTCTCGTCGGCACGGTAAGTGAGCAGAACACGCCGCCCCTCGGTGCTCACAGCCCATCAGCACCGGTCGGCAACCGTCCTGATGGGCATGATCATCCTCATCATGCTCGCCGGGTGGGCCACGCACCACACCATGGCGGTTCTCGCCACCGACCCAGCGACGCGGAGTCGCGCCACCTTCGTATTCTCTGGCCTGTTCCTGATTTTCGTTATCCAGACGCTGCTGTACCACCTGGAACGAGCCCCGAGAATGACGCCGCGTGTCGCTCGGCGCCTCAACGGGCTGCACGCGGCAGTCCTCGTACCCGCCTACAACGAGGACCCCGGATATCTCAAACTGGGCCTCCAGGCGTTCCTCGCTCAAACCCGTCTTCCGGACTCCGTCCACATTGTCGACGACGGATCCACGAGCACGGACTACGCCGAGGTGCGGACCTGGTGGGAACGTGCTGCTGCGGAGAAGGGCGTCGCCACCACCTGGCAGCGCGTTCCCAACGGGGGCAAGCGCAGCGCCCAAGCCCACGGGGTTCGCGTCAGTCCCGACGCGGACATCTACGTCACGTGTGACTCCGACAGCTGCTTCGCTCCTACCGCCCTGGAGAACCTCCTCACTCCGTTCTCACGGGCCCGGGTGCAGTCCGTTGCCGGAGTCGTGGTCGCCACGAACAACCGAGCGAACTGGTTCGTACGGATCATGGACCTTTGGTTCACCGTCTGCCAGCTCGTCGACCGTTCAGGGCAGTCGGCCGTCGGCGCCGTCATGGTCAACTCCGGCGCTATCGCGGCCTACCGGGCGGGCGTCATCCGGGACAACCTCGAGGGCTACCTGAACGAGACGTTCATGGGGCGCGGGGTTGGTTTCTCGGACGACTCCATGCTCACTCTCTTCGCGCAGGAACGCGGCCTGACGGTGCAGCAGCCCCGCGCGATCTGTTTCACGGCCATGCCGGAGAAATGGTCGCACTTCAACCGCATGTACCTGCGGTGGATGCGGGGCTCGACCATCCGTTCCGTCTGGCGCATGCGCTACCTGTCGGCTCGGCGCCCCGCCTTTTGGCTGCACATCGTGCGCTGGGTGCAGATGATCCTCACCCAGGCCATCACGGCGTGGCTGCTGATTGCGGAGCCGATCGTCACCCGCAGGCCGCCGCCCGTCACGATGCTCGTCATCCCCGTCCTCATCGGCTGGGCGCAGGGGCTGCGGTACCTCAGCATCATCCGCTCCGACGAACGGATTCGCTCGCGCATCCTCACCTGGCTGGCCATGCCCGTCGCCATTGCCATCGCGTGGACGGTACTGCGCTGGCATCGCTGGTACGGGGCTCTGACGTGCCTCAAAACCGGCTGGGGCACCCGCCAGAACGGAGCTGAGGTTTCCCTGGCAACAAGCGACACCTCAGCACCGACAGCGCCAAAGCTCTACGACCCGCTCGACGATTCCACATTGGAGATCAGCCAGTACCGGTCGATGTCCTCGACTTCTTGACCCGCCGCCGCGACATCGCCCGATGTTGTTCGCTTCCTGGTGCTGGTCTCCGCCGGGGTGTTCGCCACCGTGCCGGACGAGCTGGTGGGGCAATGCGAGCACATGCTGCCGCTCCCACCTGCTCGGTCGGCACACGGTTGGACCCGTGCACGACGCCGGCGGCAGGCACGTGACCGCGTCCTCCGCTCGGCGTTGTCGTCCGCCTGCCGCGAGGCATTGATCACGCGCAACGCCGCCAAGCTGGTCGAGCCGCCTCGCGCCGACAACCGGGAACTCAAGCCCTGGACCTTGGACGAGACGCTCGACTTCCTGGCCGCCTCCCGAAAGGACCCGTTGTACGCGGCCTTCGTGCTCGCCATCGCCATGGGCCTGCGACGGGGCGAGACCATCGGGCTCCGCTGGTCGGACCTCGACCTCGACAACCGTGTCCTGTACGTCCGGCAGCAGACCCAGCGCCGCCGGGGCGTCCTTTACGACGAACTATTGCGCTTGTTGGCGAGGAAGCGTGCCTTCTTCTCGCGATTTCCACACGTATTCATGTCGCACCACTTCCGTGTGCCGCCTCGGCTGGTGTCCAAGAAAGCGGCTCGGCACGTGGGCGATGCGCACAAGGAGATCTTTCCCTCGCGCTCTCCCGCAAGGAGACTGATCGCATCGGCGGCGATCACGCTGAGCGCATCTTCCACGGAAGAAGAGCTCAGCCGCCATTTCCGGCCGCCCTCGGACGTCAAGATAGCCGAGGCCAGACCCTGGGTGCTGCAGTCGTTGATGACCTGGACGGCTGAAGAGGGAAGCGGGTCCTGGTTTGCAACGGCCGTGGCAGCTGTATGGATTGATTCCCTTAGCTCTCGAGCCCGGTCGAGCTGGGACTGGGTGCAGGAGTCGACCGCGAGCCCATGGACTGCCAACCAGTCTGCGAGCCGAGAAGGTACAGGAATTCGCTCCAATGTTTCACCGTAACGCTCCGACAGGGTTCCCGTGAAGCTGGTCGCCAGTACTCTGCCCAGGCGAAACTCAGGGAAATAAACAGTAGCCACGGAACCACCTTAGCTGGTTGCCGCTCGAAGCGCAAACATGTTAGAACCGTCATAGGTGGTTCTGTGTCGACTCGGGGATCTCTGAAATCCCCCCAGGTCAGCAGCAGGTGTCCGGCCACCGACTGGGGCGACTCGGCGCGGATCGATCACTGCCGGTGTCGAGGGGCTCCTGGCACGCCACGCCAAAGCCGGAGGTGGTTGACGATGGTGGATTTAGCGGTACTGCCGAGCTACATTGCGGTGATCCTGCTCTTTCTCGCTCCGCCCGGGCCTGATATGGCCTACATGCTCGCAGTGGGCCTTGAAGGTGGTCGCCTGTCCGCGCTGAGAGCCATCCTCGGTATAGGCACAGGTATGAGTGTCTATGCCGCTGCCATCGTTGCCGGGATGGGAGAGATCGCCCGATCGCACCCATCGGTGCTTGATGCGGTGAGAATACTGGGTGCAGCGTATCTGCTGTGGTTGGCGTTCGTGACAATGCGAAGTGCGCGTCGTGCGGTGAACGGACACGGCGATATCGCGACAGGTAGGTGGTATCTGCGCGGAGTGTTAGTCAGTCTGACGAATCCGAAAATTATCCTCTTCTACCTCGCGGTGCTCCCGCAGTTCATAGGGAGTGCAGAGAATCCCGAATTGCAGATGACCGTTCTCGGTGCAATCAACGTCCTGATGGAGATAATTCTTTACGGGTGCATCGGAGTATTGTCGGGATTTTTTCACGCACGACTCACCGGCTCAATAAAAGCGACGGCTGTACTGAATTATGCTGCGTGTGCCGTTTATGTTGTACTGGCAACGGCGATCACTGTCGAGATTCTCCTGGCCTGAGAACTCCCAACGAAATGATCTTCGAGGTGGTGGGATCACTCGAGGAACGGTGATCGGGGGCGGGGTGGTTCGGCCGCTGCGGACCAGGACCAGACCATGACAACGTCGCTGCGGGCCCGGGCAGTCGGGGCGAACCGCTCATCCACAAGCAGGACGTCGGTGTGGGGCCGCCTGCCTGATGTCCTCGCGGGCCCCCGATGCCGGCGGAGCACAATGCACTTCTGGAGAACGGGTCAGGAAGCCGAACCGTCGAGGCCGAGGCGGATCACGGCGAGTGCCTCGGCGATCTCGACGGTCATCTCGTCGTCGGGGCCGAACACCATGCACATGTCCTGGTGGAGCGGTTCGAGGACCTGCCGGGCTTCGGCGGCCCTGCCCTGCGCGAGCAGCAGCATCCCGATGTTGTGCCGTAGCTCCACGGCTTCCTCGCTCACGTCGCTGTCGACGGCCCGCACGACGTTCAGCACGCCCTGGAGCGCGGCGAGCGCGTCGGTGACCTGGCCGAGTTCGGAGCGGCACCGGGCCGCCTGGGCGCGGCAGGCGCGGGCCTGCTCGCCGGTGGGTCCGGCGATGCGGGCGTACGCGTCGGCGAGGGCATCGAACTCGGGCAGGGCGGCCCGGTAGTCGCCGCCGAGGAGCCGGATCGCCGCCCGCTGGCGGCGCAGCGCCAGGACCTGCTTGCTCTCGGAGCCGAGAGCGAGGGCCGCGGGTTCGATGACCTCGCCGAGCACCTCGGCGGCCTGCGCGAACCGCTCCTCCTCCAGCAGGGCGTCGGATTGGGCGTACGCCTCCTTGATGTCCTCGCGCAGCCGGGCGGGGACGGGCACCGGCTGGGCCCCCGGGAGGACGGCTGTCGGCGCCGGACCACCGGGTGCGGGGGCCTGGGCGCGGGCGCGGGCGCGGGGAGCGAAAGGGTGACGGAACACGCCCGTCGGGTCGGGTGCGCCGGCCGGCCCGGCATCGGCCGTGCCGGGCTCCTGGCCAGGCGGCGGAAGGAACGGCAGCAGCCGCGCGTACACCTCCTGCGTGTCGGCGGGCCGCGCCTCGGGCGCCTTGCGCAGCAGGTGCAGGACCAGCTCCTCCAGCGCCTCGGGAACGTCGGGCCGCAGCTGTCGCAGCGGGGTGGGGGCGGCGTTGACGTGCTGGTACATCAGCAGGTACTCGCTCTCCGCCTCGAACGCGAGGCGCCCGCTGAGGAGTTCGTGCAGCACACAGCCCAGCGCGTACAGGTCGGTCCGCGGGGTGATGCGTCCGCCGCGGACCTGCTCGGGCGACATGTACTGGTGGGTGCCGATGGGGCTGCCGGTGGCGGTCAGTTTGGTGACGTCGGTGCGCAGAATCGCCGCGATGCCGAAGTCGAGGACCTTCACGGTGCCGTCACGTGCGACGAGGATGTTGCCCGGCTTGAGGTCCCGGTGGATGACCGGCACGTCGTGCGCGTACGACAGCACGGTCGCGACCTGCGCGGCGACGGCGGCCGCCCAGCTGACCGGCAGCGGCCGGCCGGGGTCGAGGTAGGCGGACAGCGGTACGCCGTCGACGAGCTCCATCACCAGGAACAGCCGCTCGTACGACGCGTCGAGCACCGCGTCGTACACCTGCGGCACGCCGGGGTGCTGGATGCGCGCGGTGATGCGGGCCTCGCGACGGAACCGCTTGGCGAACTCCTCGGCCAGCTCCGGGGAGGTGACCGACGCCTGCCGGATGAGCTTCACGGCGACGGGCCGGTCGAGCACGGCGTCGTAACCGCGCCACACGTCTCCCATGCCGCCGTGGCTGAGCTCCTCCAGGAGTTCGTAACGGTCGGAGATCGCCTCCTGCGGCACCTTGCCCCCGGTGTGCGGATGAACAGTCACTGTCAGGGGTCAAGTGTGACCGCTGCGTCGATCCGCCGTCCAGGGCTCGTGGTGCTACCTGGGCACGGTCGCGGCGGTGGACGACGGGCAGGAGGGTGCGGCGGCCGGTCGGCCTCCCGCCGGCAGGACGTACTCCGCCCAGACCGTCTTGCCGGGGCCGCCCCGGCGCGGGTGCCAGTCCCAGCGGTCGGCGAGGTGCTCCACCAGGAGCAGGCCGCGGCCGGTGTCGCCGAGGTCCGTGGGCGTCGCTACGACCGGTACGCCTTCGGTGCGGGTGTCGGTGACCTCGATCTGTACGGTCGTGGCGTCGCGGGCCAACGCGAGGTGGAAGTCGCGGCCGGGGACCCGGCCGTGCCGGACGGCGTTGGCGGCGAGCTCGGCGACGATCAGCGTCAGCGCGTGGTGCGCGTCGCAGTCGTACGGGATGCCCCAGGCGTCGAGCCGCTGCCCGGCAAGCCGCCGGGCGAGCCGCGCACCGCGCGGGGTGGAGCTGAAGCGCATCGCGAAGTGACCGGTGGGGCCGATGGGTTGACCGTTACGGGAAGGAGCGGCGATCTCGTTGTTCATGCCCTCAACGCTTCCGGCGGTGGCGTAGCGTGACCAGTGGTGACGCGCCGTCGCGTGCCGGTTGTACGTGACGGGGGCGGGAGGTGTACGAGGCGCGCCGCGTGACCGGCTCGGGGCGGGCGCGTTGGGCCGGGGAACGGGGCCGGGGAGGCGGTGGAGCCGATGGAGTCGCTGGAGTCGGTGGGGCAGGGCGAGGCTGAGGGTGCGCGGGATGACGCCGGGCCGAGGCCGGAGGACGAGCCGGGATCGAGCGTGGTGACGGCATTCGGGCGGCAGTTGAAGCTGCTGCGGGTACGGGCGGGCCTGGAGCGGCCGGAGTTCGGGAAGCTCACGGGTTACGCCGGCCAGTCGATCGCTTCCTTCGAGCAGGGGCGGCGGATCCCCTCGCCCAGGTTCATCGACCGCGCGGACGAGGTGCTGGACGCCGGGGGCGTGCTCAAGGCGCTGAAGGAGGAGGTGGGGCGGGCACAGTATCCGGCGTTCTTCCGGGACGCGGCGCGCTTGGAGGCGCGGGCGACGGCGCTGAATGTGTATGCCGTGTACGCCGTGCCCGGGCTATTGCAGACGGAGGACTACGCACGGGCTGTCTTCCAGATGCAGCGCCCACTGCTGGAGGACGACGTAATCGAGCAGCGCTTGGAAGCTCGTATGGTGCGGCAGAGCATCTTCACCCGTCGCCCGGCTCCTCTGATGAGTTTCGTCATCGAGGAAGCGGTGCTACGCAGGCAGCTCGGCGGTCCGAAAACCATGCGCGGGGCCCTGGAACAGATCCTGCTCATTGGGCAATCGAGGAATGTAGAAGTACAGGTCATGCCGATCGGACGGGAGGATCACGCCGCGCTCGGCGGCCCCTTCACCTTGATCGACACCGACAAGGGGCATCGCATCGCGTACGCGGAGGTCCAGGACGACAGTCGTCTCTACACCGATACCTCATACGTACGTACGCTCGAAGCACGCTATGGCATCCTCCGATCACAGGCGCTGACCCCGAGCGAGTCGTCGGCGTTCATCGAGCAACTGATGGGAGAGGCATGAACGTGCAGCGCAGCAGAGCGGCTGTGCCGGAAGCCGCTTGGTTCAAGAGCAGTTACAGCACGGGCAACGGCGGCGAATGCGTCGAGGTCGCCGAGGCTCCCGGAACCGTACACATCCGGGACTCGAAGGTCCGATCCGGACCGGTTCTGACGGTCACCCCCGACGCGTGGGCCGGGCTCGTCCGACTGGCCGCCGACCAGACCATCTGAGCCGTACATTCGTAACCCCCGTGGGTGCCCTGTCGCACAGGCGGCTGGGCCCCCACATCTTGCACGGTCAGCCGAGACAGAAGAACGCCCCCGCTCCGCAGAGCCGGGGGCCGACCGCCGGATCAGATCCAGGTCACCTGGCGAACGTATACGCATTCGTGCCGGGGAACGATGAGGTAGACGAAGAATCCGCTGTCGATATGCGCGGTATCTCCCTTCGGGCCCAGCCCTTCGTACTGTGTTCCGTCGCGGTAGAAGGCCGCAGCAGCCCGCACCAGCTCGTCAGCCTTTTTCTCGACCTCGGCGACGAACGCCGGCGGTGCTCAGCCGATGACGTACGCCTCGCTGGGGTCGTACTCCCACCTCCATGTCACTCGGACACCGCCTGTGCCGCCACGTCCTCGACGGCACGCAGCTCGTCCATGGCGGATCGGAATGCGGGGTCGTCCTTGCATGTCGTGCCGTGGATCGTGGCGAGAGCACGGCTACGGCGTGCGGAGAGATCGGGCCGTCGCTCGATCTCCACCTGAGCGGCCCAGTGGGTCAGCCAGTGCTGAAGGTGCCCGATCTTGCTGGTCCGAATGGCGGCGGCGAGTGCTTCTTCCTTGTGCTTTTCCATCTCGTCCAGGCGGTGAGGAGCGATCCGGGCGAGCGCCACGCGGACCGCGTCGGGGGTACGTTCGGGGCGCGGTACCAGCTCCGTGCCGTGGTCCGGCTGTGTGCTCACGATGTCCTCCAAAGGGTGCCCCGGCCAGCATATCCAGCCGAGGCGTACGCATCAGGCGTCGTCGTCCAGGCCCTCCTCGCGGCGGATCATCCGCCGCGCGGGGTGGAGCTGAAGCGCATCGCGAAGTGGCCTGTGGGGCTGCTGAGGCAGTGGGACGCGGTCGGGGGAGCGATCTCGTTGTTCATGCCCTCAACGCTTCCGGCGGTGGCGTAGCGTGACCAGTGGTGACGCGCCGTCGCGTGCCGGTTGTACGTGGCGGGGCGGGAGGTGTACGAGGCGCGCCGCGTGGCCGGCTCGGGGTGGGCGCGTTGGGCCGGGGAACGGGGCCGGGGAGGCGGTGGAGCCGATGGAGTCGCTGGAGTCGGTGGGGCAGGGCGAGGCCGAGGGTGCGCGGGATGACGCCGGGCCGAGGCCGGAGGACGAGCCGGGATCGGGCGTGGTGACGGCGTTCGGGCGGCAGTTGAAGCTGCTGCGGGTACGGGCGGGCCTGGAGCGGCCGGAGTTCGGGAGGCTCACGGGCTACGCGGGCCAGTCGATCGCTTCCTTCGAGCAGGGGCGGCGGATTCCCCCGCCGAGGTTCATCGACCGCGCGGACGAGGTGCTGGACGCCGGGGGCGTGCTCAAGGCGCTGAAGGAGGAGGTGGGGCGGGCGCAGTATCCGGCGTTCTTCCGGGATATGGCGCGGTTGGAGGCGGAGGCGGTCGACCTGTGCTCCTACGACACCCACGTGGTCAAAGGGCTGTTGCAGACGGAGGAGTACACGCGGGCGTTGCTCGCCATGCGGCGCCCGCTGCTGGACGAGGAGACGATCGAGCTGCGGGTGGCAGCGCGGCTCGCCAGACAGACGATCTTCGAGCGCTGGCCCGCGCCCCTGCTCAGCTTCGTGCTCGAAGAGTCCGTGCTGCGTAAGCCACTCGGTGGAAGGGCAGTACTGCGAGGGCAGCTCGAACAGCTCCTGCTCATCGGCCAGAAGCGCAATGTGGAGATCCAGGTCATGCCGCTCGACCGCGAGGACAACGCCGGCGTGGACGGCCCGTTCACGGTGATCACCCGCAAGGGCGGAGAGCAGTTCACGTACATGGAGGTCCAAGGACGCAGCAGCCTCCTGACGGACCGAGAAGAGGTGCGTCTCGCCGCCGCGCGCTATGGAATCATCCGGTCCCAGGCTCTCACTCCGCGAGAGTCCCTGGGATTCATCGAGAAGTTGCTGGGAGAGCTATGAACACCGCAGACAGCTCGAATGCCGCTCTGGAACTCGCCTGGTTCAAAAGCAGCTACAGCGGCGCTGAGGGGGGCGACTGCGTAGAGATCGCAGCCGCCGTCGAGGGCATACACATCCGCGACTCGAAGGTCCGATCCGGACCGGTTCTGACGGTCGCTCCCGACGCGTGGGCCGGGCTCGTCCGGCTGGCCGCCGACCAGACCGTCTGAGCAGTACATTCACAACCCCCATGGGGCCCAGTCGCACTGGCGGCTGGGCGCCCGCGTCTTGTCGGGGTGAGGGGCGGAAGCTATTTCACATCTTTGGCCAGGACGGCGACGGCAACCTTGCCCACCACCGTCGTCAGAACGTAGTTCGTTGAGCTGCTGAATGCGACACCGATGCCGGCTGGAATCGCCTTGGCCATCGCCTTCTGGGTGAAGGTGATGGACACCCGCTTGAACAACTGCTTGATCGTGACCAGGGCGGGCCCCTTCAGGTACTGGTAGACCAGCTTCTCGGCGATCTTCTGTACGGCGGCCTTGCCGCCCTTTGTCGCCATTTGTTCTGCCGAACCCGCCAACGCGATCGTGAAGGCGAGGTGCTTCTTGTCCTCATTGCTCAGCTCGGTCTCGTACACCTCGACCAGGCACATGCACATGTCGACCTGGAGCTTGAGAGCCACGGCAACGTCAGCGGCACCACCGCCCAGGACTGCGACCGCAGTTCCGATCCCTGGGATCACGCTCGGGGCCGCGGTGGCCGCCCCGGCGGCTGCCGAGATTTTGGAGTACCGGCCTATGATCTTGGCCGCGATCCGGCGCCTGTCCTCGGGGCTCTCGGGCTTCCGCTTGAACTTGTCTTCGAAGGTCGCACGGTAGCCGTCTACGAGCTTTGCGGCCGCCTCCGGTGTGAGGACGATCGTCTCGACGGCCTTCTGGAGCCGAGACTCCTCGAGCTCGCCCGCCGCGTCGTTCATTCTTTCCCCTCCAGATCCGTTGCACCTCACGCAGAGGACAACTTGCACGGCGCACAGGGTTGTACGCAGAAAGTTGGTGCTCAGTCGCACTGACGGCCGGGCACTCACGTCTGAGGGCCGACCGCGACCACCGGCCTTCTTGGCTCGTCGCAATCGAGGGTGTTGCCGGGGGCCAAATCCGTCAACCGAGCCCCATGACTGACGGTCGCCGCCCATCAACCTTCCTCGTGGCGTTACTCGTTGTCCCCGAGCCAACGGAGCGCTCGCTCGGCAACCCCGCTGGAGAGCTCGGCAATCCCGCTGGAAAGCTTGCCCGTCGCCGATCTGGCCTGGCCGAGGGTCTCGCTACCGACGCGCCAGGCGGCATCGACGCTCTCTTCTCCTGCCTCGAGCACCTTGTCCATCGCCTCCGCGGCCGCGTCCGTCCATCGGATCGCCTCCGAGGACTGGCGTCCGGACTCGATGCCGAGCCGTCCGTGGAAGTCATGGACACTGGCCGAGACACGGTTGCTCGACTGGACCACAGCCGGGGACGCGGCCGGGTTCAGCAGCACCTTCGCGTTGGCCGAGTCGGCGGCCGCGTTCATCCGGGCCACCAGGCGCTCGGTGCTGAGCGTGATCCGGTCCAGCCGGTCCTGCCGGGCATCCTTCAGCCCGCTGCGATGCCCGTCCAGCTCCTCCGGAGACGCGTCCAGCACCCGGTCGAGTTCGAGAACGGCGATCGCGTCCTGCAGCTGGAAGCAGCGAGCCAGCACAGCGAGCCACTCCGGAACCGCCGACTCGGCTTCCTTGGCCGTCGCGGCCAGATCGCCCATGTCGGTCTTGCGCTCCATCTTCTCCGCGAGTGCGTCGAGTTGACGCAAGGCGTAGACCTGGGTCTCTGCGATCGTCGTCGGCGCGGTCTGCACCTTCGACCACATGATCTCGTCGACCCTGCCCCTCTTCTCCCGGATGGTCATGGTCTCCTCGATGACCAAGCCCACTCCGATCATGCGGGCCAACGCGGTGTCCTTCTGGGCGCGCAGCACGTCGTCGACCTTCTCGTCGATGGTGGCGAGATAGTCGGTGATCTCGGCCATGCTCTGTTGCATCGCCACCTGCGCCATGATCCCCGCGGCACCGGCCAGAAGAGCCGGGTTGGTCAGAAACGAGCCGGCCCCCTTCTCGACCTGGAGCCACGACTTGATCGAGCCAGGTTTCCCCACCATCGCATGGCGGACGCCTGGCGTCTTGCTTTCCATCAGCCCGTACTTATGGACACTCTGTGCCGACTCCCGCGTCAGCTTCACCCAGCGACCGGAGTTGGCGGCGATCTCCGAACCTGCCTGCGCGACTACGGCCCCGGTACCGACGGCGGACTTGAGCCGTTCCAGTCCGAGGTCCTGGGACACCAGTCCCTCCGAGACGAGGAAGCGATCGACATCCGTCGGATTCCCGATGACCGCGAGTCCGTCACCGTCACTGATCAGCTGAATCTCGTTGTCCATCGCCCGCTCCTGAAGTGGCTTCTCGTGGTCGAGGGGAGGTAGAAGGCCGCGGCAGCCGGCACCAGCTCGTGAGCCTTCTTCTCCGCACGGCTACGGCGTGCGGAGCACAAGGGGTGCCCCGGCCGGCACGTTCAGCCGGGGCGTACGAGTCGGACGTCAGTCGTCCAGGCCCTCCTCGCGGCGGATCATCCGCCAGGCGGCCTTGCGGGCGCTGCGGTCCAAGCTGGACTTGAAGCCCTTGTCGGGGCCGAAGTACTGGCGGCCCATGCCCGCGATGGTGTCGATGTGGTCGGCCATCTTGTCCGCGAAGACGTTGTCGAAGACGAGGCCGAAGTTGTCCTCGTCGTTGACGACGGCCGCCGCCCGCACCTTCGGGTCGGCCTTGGCCTCCTCGAAGGGCCGGATGACGTCCTGCTCGGTGAACTCGGTGCCGAAGCGTTCGTTGAACTTCTCGATCAACTGCGACAGCAGCGACTTCTCCGCTTCCTTCGCACCGCCCGAGCCGTCGCCGAAGCCCTGCATCGTCGTCGGCCCCTCGGAGGTGAGGGAGACGTCGTACTCGCCGGTCTTCTCCACCCGCATATGGCTGAGGTCGACCTCGCCTATGTCCACGCCGCCGTCCGCGCGGCGCGGCAGCCGGTTGAGGAGGTAGCGGCCGTAGAGGTGCAGCCGCTCCAGCTCGGCGTCCCGGTAGGGGACGATCTGCGCGAGGAAGCCGTACTTCCTGACGTAGTCGTTCAGGTCGGCGCGGAAGCCCTCCGCCGTCTCCTGGTCGTCCTCGTCCTCGCTCTCCAGCAGGGGCGTGAAGCGGGCGACGGCGGGGGAGAGCAGCCGGTACAGCTCGGCGTGCAGCTTCTCCCACTTGGACTGCGAGCCCGCCGCCTTCTCCTTGGCGGCGAAGTACGCGGCGGCGAACTCGTCCATCTCCTGCCCGGACAGAATCCCGGCCTGCATGACCCGGCTCTGCGCCGTGTAGAGCAGGTTGGGGTCGGAGGGGAGGGTGTTCGCCTCCTCGAAGTACGGGCGGAAGGCGTCCTGTATGTCGTTCGCGTCGTTGACGAAGTCCAGTACCGCCAGGTCCGCCTGGGTCTTGCGCTCGGCGGTCCGGTTCAGCCGCGAAAGGGTCTGGACGGCGGAGATGCCGGTCAGCGACTTGTTGACGTACATCGTCGTCAGCAGCGGCTGGTCGAACCCGGTCTGGTACTTCTCCGCCACGACCAGGATCCGGTACTCGCGCTGGCCCGCACCGCCGGCCCGGGCGGCCTTGTCGTCGGCACGCGTGTACGCGAACGCCTTAGGTAGCGCGCTCTCCGACAGCCCGCCGTTCTCCTTGGGCTCGGTGGTCTCCTCGCCGTCGATGGTGAGCGAGCCGGAAAAGGCGACGAGGACGCCCAGATCGGGGTACTTGGTGTCGTAGTCCCGGTCCTTGATGTAGCTCTTGATCGCGCGCGCCATCTGCACGGCGGACTGCCGCGAGGCGGTCACCACCATGGACTTGGCCCGACCGCCGAGGCGGCCCCTGCTGTGCGCCACGAAGTGCTCCACGATCACCTGGGCGTGCTGGGCGACCGTCGAGTCATGGGTGAGCGCGTACCGGGCGAGCAGGCCGTTCGCCTTCGACGGGTCGACCTCCCGCTCGTCCGGGTTCTGGTTCACCAGCTTCCAGTACGTGTTGTACGTCACGTAGTTGCGGAGCGGATCGAGGATGAAGCCCTCCTCGATCGCCTGCCGCATGGAGTACGTGTGGAAGGGCCGGTAGGTCGCCTTGCCGTCGATGTCCTGGAGCGTGCCGAAGAGTTCGAGGGTCTTGGCCTTCGGCGTGGCGGTGAACGCGAAGTAGGAGAGGTTCGCGGCGCGGGAACGCTGCTCGGCCCTCTTCTTGAGCTGCTCGTCGAGGCTGGCGGCCTCGGCCTTGACCGTGGTCGCGCCCGCGTCGTCCGAGTCGGAGTCCAGGCCGAGGTCGCGCAGCGCCGACCGTACGGCGGTGGCGGCGTCGCCGGACTGTGAGGAGTGCGCCTCGTCCACGATGATCGCGAAACGGCTGCCCTGGATCTCGGTCGGGTTGCGCTGGAGGTAGTCCAGCAGTGCCGGGAAGGAGTGCAGGGTGACGGTGACGATCTTCCCGGTGTCACGGGAGAGGGCCTTGGCGAGCTGCTCGCCCTTCGCCCCGTGCTTCTCGTCGATCTTCACGACGAGGCCCGCGGTCTGCTCGAAACTGCCGACCGTTTCCCGGAGCTGGGCGTCCAGGTTGCGGCGGTCGGTGATGACGATGACCTTGTCGAAGACCGGCACGCCCGGCTTGAGGCCCTTGGCCACGGCCGCGGCGTCGAGCTCCGACGGGTCGGTGGGGGTGTGCAGGTCGCTGAGGCGGTGCGCGAGCCAGCCGATGGTGTTCGACTTGCCCGAGCCGGCCGAGGCCATGACCAGGTAGTCGTGTCCGGCGCCGTGGGTGGAGGCGTGCGCGGTGAGCTTCTTGACCACGTCCCACTGGTGGAACCTGGGGAAGATCATCGTCTTGGTGCTGCCGCCGGGTGTCTTGCTCTTGTGACGGTGCACGAACCGCTGGAGCAGGTCCAGCCAGTTGTCCGGCTGCCAGACCTGCTCCCAGAGGTAGGAGGTCGCGTACGTGCCGTAGGCGGTCGGGGCCGGGTTGCCCGCGCCGCCCGGCTGACCGGGGCCGTTGGAGCCGGTGTTGAACGGGAGGAAGCGGGTGTTCTTGCCCTTGAGCTGGGTGGCGACGAAGACCAGGTCCGGGTCGACGGCGAAGTTAGCGACGACCCGGCGCGTGAAGATCAGCTCGGTGGGGTCCCGGTCGGTGCGGTACTGCTCCTTGGCCTGCTCGACGCCTTGCTTGGTCAGCGGGTTCTTCAACTCGGCCGTGGCGACGGGGATTCCGTTGAGGAACAGGGCGAGGTCGAGCCGGTTGCCCCAGTCGGCCTGCTTTGTCGCGTACTCGAGTTCGCGGACGACGGTGAGGCGGTTGGCCCGGTAGCCGTCCAGCACGGAGTCGTGGGCCACGAGGTTCGGCTTGAAGTAGGCGACGCGGAGCAGGACACCCCGGTCCTTGACGCCGTTGCGGAGCACATCGAGGAGCCCGTTGATGGCGATGGCTTGGTCGAGGCGGCCGGCGAACCCGCGCTGCGCCTCGTTCGGGTCGCCGCCGTAGACGGTGAGCAACTCGCTCCACTCGTCGGGCTGGGTCGCCCCGATGAACGTGAACAACTCGTTGGTGTCCAGACCGAGATCGGCCCGGTAGTCCTGCGGCCGCGCTTCGCGCCAGCCACGCTCGACCATGGAGGCGACGATGGCATCACCGAAGGCGGACTCCGTGTGGATGGGGCTCATGGCTACGCGCTCACTCCGTCCCTTACGTTGCGTCCGCTGGCAGTGGAGACGTCGAACTGGCCGGTTACGGCGGCGGTGATGAGGGCTTGGCGGCGCTCGGTGAGGAGCTGCTCCTGGTGATCCAGTTTGCGATGCAGCAGGTCTAGAGCACCGACCCTGACGTCAAGCAGGCGAACAATCTCGTCCTGCTCTGTGCGAGGAATAGAGGGGATCGGGATCTGCTTCATGGCGCCCACATTGAAGTGCGCTTGGATACTGCCGACAGAGTGCTCCGCAACCCGTGCACTGGCATAGCCCGAGTTCAAGACGTACTGCAAGTACCTCGGTGCGATCTTCCTGCCGGGACGCACCACGATGAGGTCGATGCAATTCGCCCCATCCAGCTCAGGTGGTACCACAGCTGCTGCACCTGCCTGGCCCGTGCGCACAACGACAACGTCACCGGTACTGAGTCGCGACTTGCGGTTCTCGGCATGTCCCTCAGCACTGATCTGCACGAGGTCGCTGGTGCTGATGGAACCAGGCTTGACGTTTAGGCCCCGCAGTGCGGGAGTTCCGCCCGCTTCTACATACCACTTGGCCGGAGTGATGACGATTCCAACGGTGACATCGGCCACCAGATACTTCAGAGGTACCAAAGCATCAGTCGTCTGCGATCGCTCAAGGCCCAGCGTCGACTCAATGAGCCGTTCCCGCTTGAGCGTCAGCAAACTCCGCATCTGGCGGCGCTTCAACGCCAGCTGGTCGATGCGGGCGGTCTCGGCGTCGAGGAAGTCAGCGATGTCGCGTTGCCGCTCCAGCGGCGGCAATTCGACTTGCAGCCCAAGCAGGTCTTCGTTGGCAAAGTTCATCTGAGATTCCGCCATACCCGTCTTACACGAATCCAGGTATGCCTGAGGTCCAGGGGTGCATAGATTCCAGGCTAGGAAGCGGGGGTCTACGACTGTTGGGTCGGGACGCAGCAAGACCATCTTTCCCGATACCGCGAGCCGCCTGGGTGCCTCATCCACATAGGCGGCCACACCCACGCGATGCCTCGGACCTGCCTTGGTGACTATTACATCTCCGGCCCGTACCTCACTTCCGCGGATTCCCCAGAACTGCTCGGGCAAAACCTTGTGTTCACGCGGGTTCCATCCCGCCCAAGTGATCGCGGTCGTCTTGAGGACTCCCCATTCTTCATCGCCCTCGATGTTCCGGTTTTCGCAGGTTGGGCTCGGACCTGAGGCGACGTGCGTCATCAACCAACGAAGGCGTTGCGTCGATGCTTTGGTCGAGTCGTGGCTCATTCCGTAACCTCACTCAACAGCGCCTGAATCTCCGCCTCGAGCGACTTCAACTCCGCGTCGATCTCCGCCAGCGGCCTCGGCGGCTTGTACACGTAGAAGTGCCGGGTGAACGGGATTTCGTAGCCGATCTTCGTCTTCGTGTGGTCGATCCACGCGTCCGGCACGTGCGGCAGCACCTCGCGCTTGAGGTACTCCTCGACGTCCTCGCCCAGCGGAACGTTCTCGTAGTCCCGCAGGTCCGCGTCCGGCTCCGGCGCGCCCTTGACCTTCTGGACCTCGCCCTCAGGATCTCGGATGCCGATCGTCTCCCGTACCGCCTTCGCGAACGGCGCTCCCGACGGCCAGGTCAGGCCGGCCGCGACCACCGCGTCCTTGAGCGCGACGAAAGCGTCGGACTTCGTCGTCCAGGACGAGCCGAGCAGCGTACGCACCGCCGCGACGAACTCCTCGCTACGCTCCAGCTTTGCCACCGGCTTGGCCTCCGCCAGCGCCGCCAAGGTCTCCTCCGTGACCTCGAAGCGGAGCTTCAACGGCCGCTCCACGGTGATGCGCTGGTAGCCGAAGTCCTCGTTCCAGAAGAACTTGACCTTGCCGTGCAGAGCGTGGTCCGGGTCGCCCGCGACCTGCAGAGCCTCCGCGTACAGCCGGGTGATGTCGCCGATGTGGTCGGGGCGGCCGTTCGTCCCGTCGCCGAGCTCCTTGCGCTTGTCGCCGAGCGACTTGCGCATCTTCTGCCACTGGTCGCGCGCGTCGAGCAGGACGACCTTGCCCTTGTGGTCGGCGTCCTTGCGGTTGGTGAGGATCCAGAAGTACGTGGAGATGCCGGTGTTGTAGAAGAGCTGGTCCGGGAGGGCGACGATGGCCTCCAGCCAGTCGTTCTCCAGGATCCAGCGGCGGATGTTGGACTCGCCGGACTCGGCCGCGCCCGTGAACAGCGGGGAGCCGTTGAAGACGATGGCGATGCGGGAGCCGCCCCCGCCGTTCACGTCCACCGGCTTCATCTTCGAGATCATGTGCTGGAGGAAGAGCAGCGAGCCGTCGTTGATGCGCGGCAGCCCCGCGCCGAAGCGGCCGGCGTCGCCGAGCGACTTGTGCTCGTACTCGACCTCCTCCTTGACCTTCTTCCACTCCACGCCGAACGGCGGGTTGGCGAGGATGTAGTCGAAGGTGCGGCGGGCGTGGCCGTCGTCGGAGAAGGAGTTGCCGAAGCGGATGTTCTCCGGGTCCTGGCCCTTGATCATCAGGTCGGACCGGCAGATCGCCCAGGACTCGGGGTTGAGCTCCTGCCCGTACACCTCGACCGTCGCGTCCGGGTTGAGGGCCTTGATGCGGTCGTCGGCGGCGCTGAGCATGCCGCCCGTGCCGCAGGCCGGGTCCATGACCGTACGGACGACACCGGGCAGGCTGAGGGCGTCCGCGTCGGGCGCCACCAGCAGGTTGACCATCAGCTTGATGACCTCGCGCGGGGTGAAGTGCTCACCTGCGGTCTCGTTCGACTGCTCGGCGAAGCGGCGGATCAACTCCTCGAAGATGTAACCCATGTTGTGGTTGGGCACGACATCGGGGTGCAGGTCGAGGTCGGTGAATTTGCCGATGACCCGGTAGAGCAGGTTCGCGCTGTCGAGCTTCCTGACCTGCTGGTTGAACTCGTACTTGTCGAGGACCTCGCGGGCGTTGTCGGAGAAGGCGCCGACGTAGATCTGCAGGTTCTTCGCCGCGTTCTGCGGGTCGGCCGCGATCTTCCGCAGCGTGAGGTCGCTCTTGTTGTAGAAGGAGTGGCCCGAGGCCTTGCGCAGGAAGTGGTCGGTGTCGATGTCCTGGCCCGCGAACCTGGCGACGGTCTCGACGACCTTCTCGCGCGTCGGCTCCAGGACGCACTCCAGGCGGCGCAGCACGGTGAACGGCAGGATCACCTTGCCGTAGTCGGACTGCTTGTAGTCGCCGCGCAGGAGATCGGCGACGGACCAGGCGTGGTTCGCCAGCTCCGTGTGCTTGCTGCTGTTCAAGAGGTCCCGGCTTCCTTCCGAAGAGCACCGTCCGGGCGGGGGACGGCAGGGATCCAGTGTGGTCGTGTGCGGTGGGACGCGTGGGGCGTTTCAGGCGGAACCGTTGTCCGGGCTGTCCGGGCTGTCCGGTGGCAGGAGTACGCCGGCGGTGAGGCCGGTGGTCAGGGTGGCCGCGGTGTCGGCGGCGAGGTCGGTGGTTCGGCGGACGGCCGCGCGCAACTCGTACACGCGGCGGAAGGCCTCCCCGTAGCGCCGCTGTTCCTCCAGGGGCAGCAGCGGTACGCGCAGCCGGCCCGGTGTGACGTGCACGTGGGTGCTGCCGGTGGACGCGGAGGCGATGTTGTCCTCGGCGCCGAGGAACCCGGCCAGGAACCACGGGTCGAGGCGGGCCGGGTCGGGGCGCAGGAGGTGGATGTGCGGACCGAGCAGGGCTCCGGCGTCCTGGTCGTCCGCGACCCGGGTCATCGAGGCCGCGGCGCCGCCGCCCCCGAGGGCGCGTACGAGGACGTCACCGGCGGCGACGGGTTGCGCGGCGTCCGCGTGGAGGTCGACGGCCCTGATGGACGGGGGGTTCCCGGCGGAGATGTCCGAGGCGGTGAGGACCGGCCGGTCCATGGTGGGGGCGGCGGAGCCCTTGGAGCCTCGGGTGCCGGACGGCGCCGCCCGCAGCACGGTCAGGGCCCCGCCGCGCGCCAGGTCGGAGACGGTCGCCGTACGCCACTCGCGGGCCGAGGCCCCGGACGGCTGCCACCCGCCGGACGCGGAGGCGGCCGCCAAGGCAGCTACCTGGTCGGCCAGTTGCTCGTGCAGGTCGTGGACGCGGCGGGACAGGGCGGCCGGGTCGATGTCGGCCGCGGTCGCCCGCACATGGCGGGCCGGGGTGACGTCGACGACGTCGTCGAGGAGGTCGACGAGCGGCACCGCGCGGGCGACGCCGGGCTCGTCGGCGTAGGTGTCGGGAGCGGTGGTGAACGCGGCCCACTGGGCGAGGACCCGGTCGGTCAGCCCCGCCCAGTCGAAGGAGGAGGCAGAGGCGGAAGAGGCGGGCGCAGAGGAGGAGCCGGATCGGCGGGGGCGTGAGCCGCCACGGGTGCCGGCGCCGGCCGTGGCCGTGTCGGTGGCGGACGGCGTGCCCGTGGCGCCGTCCCGCTGCTCGCCCTCCCCGTCGACGAACAGCACCGTCGTACGGTCCGTGCCGCCCGGCTCGGGGCGTTGGAGCACCCAGATCTGCAGCCCGATGTGGAGCGGATACGCGGCACGCGCCGGAAGTGAGACGACGGCGCGCAGGGCCCCGCTGCGGATGAGTTCCGCGCGGATGCGGCGGCCGGAGGAGCGGAAGGCGAGCGCGGGCGGCAGCAGCATGACCGCGTGGCCGCCGGGCTCCAGGTGCGCCAGGGCGTGTTGCACCCAGGCCAGTTCGGATTCGATGCGCGGTGGGAGTCCGTACGCCCACCTCGGGTCGTAGGCCAGCTCGTCGTGACCCCAATCGCGGTCGGCGAACGGCGGGTTGCACAGGACGGCGTCCACGGTGACGTCGGGGAAGGCGTCGGCGCGCAGGCTGTCGCCGACGCGGATCGCCGTCTCGGCCCCGGGTGCGGCGAGCAGCAGCCGGACCGCGGTGCGTTGGCCCTGGACGGGAAGCGAGTCCTGCCCGAACAGCTCGTGGGCGCCCTGCCGGGCGGCGGCGGCGAGGAGCGTGCCGCTGCCACAGGCGGGGTCGAGGACGCGGGACGTGCCGGCGGGCAGCAGCCGTGCCATGAGGAGGGCCAGGCCCTCCGGGGTCTGGTAGACGCCGCTGGCGGCGCTCTCGTCCAGTTCGCGTTCGGCGAGGACGTCGACGGCGGCCTGTGCCCCAGCCTCACGGACGCAACCCAGCAGGGCGCGGAGGACGCCCGCGTCGTCCGGACCGTAGCGGAACGGCTCGGCCTCGGGCACGGCAACCGGGAGCTCGCCCGCGGACTTCTCCGCTCGGGCGATCAGCTGGTCGTCGGACAGGGCGGCGAGTTCGGCCAGCTCTTCCGGCGTGCGGCGGGACGCGGAAGCCACCAGCGGGAACAGTCGCGCGGCCACACCCGAGCCGGGTCCCAGCAGCCGTAGCGCCGTACGCAGCTCCTCGGTCGGAGAGGCGGTGGAGGTGTGCCCGCGTCCCCGCAGCCATGCCTGGACGGCCGGCAGGTCGTAGAGCGGGCTGGTCTCCGTGCCTGCGCTGGGGGCCGGGAAGTCGTCGTGACGGCGGCGCCAGTTGCTGACGGTGGCGCGCGTGACCCCTGCGATGCGGGAGATCTCGGCGGCCGTCACGTGCGCTGAGGGCGCCGGCTGGGCTGGTGGCTGCTGGGGCATGGCGTGGGGTTCCGCACCTCTCGGGCCAGTCGGACAGGGAACGGTTAACACACTACAACGGCCGTCAAGTCCGTAAAGCTGATTGACGGTGCTTTCAATGCTGTGCTTATCTGTTCCTGCTTCCGAGTGGAAACGGCGGCTGGGGCGCTCTCTTGAGTGCGCGCCGCGCGTCGGACCTCTCCACTCACGGCCATCGCACATCGCGCATAGCAACGGGAGGAACCCAGATGACCACCCAGCCCCCGCAGCAGCCCGGCTTCCCGCAGCAGCCGGGAAACCCGCACCAGCCCGGGCTCCCGCAGCAGCAGCCGGGCTACCCGCAGCAGCCGGGCTACGGGCAGCAGCCGGGCTACGGGCAGCAGCTGGGATATCCGCAGCCTCCCGTGCCGCCGAAGAAACAGTCCAAGGTCAAGCTGGGCTGCCTCGGCGTCCTGGCCGTGATCGTGATCGGCGGTATCGCGTCCGTGGCGGGGTCCGGCTCGGACGACTCCTCGGCCGGCGCCGCGTCCTCCGCCGCGTCTACCGGCTCCTCCAAGGGCGGTCACTCCTCCAAGGCCACCGGCTCCTCCAAGACCGCCACGCCCCAGCAGTCCACCGTCGACGCCTTCAAGGCGTACGTGAAGCGGCACGAGTCCGCGAAGACGCGGGAGGCCGCGACGCACGTCACCAAGGTCCAGGGCGCCGACAAGAACAACGACATCCTGGACACGGCTGACATCTACACGGACTACACCGGGGACCTGGCCAGCGCGGATACCGGCAACGCCAAGCTGCTCGCCTCGGCCTTCGCCGACTTCCAGGCCGGCCGGGGGAAGGCCAGCAAGAACGGCCTTGTCACCGTCTACAACGCTGACGGCGACATCCTCAGCAACGGCAACTACTGAGGTCGTAGCCGGAGCCCGCGCCGAGGCGCTCGGCGGCAGGGCCCACGTCCGCCCACTCGTCCCGGCTGGGCACAACACCCCCACCGCCCGTACCAGTTACCCCGCTCGTGACTTGGAAGGTCACCGTGACGATCGCCACGCACACCGAGCTGGTCCAGCACTACACCGAAGACTTCACCGCGCTGCAGGACGCCGTCCTCGCCCGCATGATCGGCATGGCTTCCCCGGAGACCGTCGCGGCCCTGGCCCACCCTTCGCTCGCCGGGCCCATCGCCGTCGCTCTGGCCCACGCCGATGTCCTCGCCCGTGGGGACATCAGGCGTGCCGAGCTCTCCGGGCTGCCGGCACCTCACCGGCTGCGGCACCTGCGTGAGCACGCACGCAGGGTGCGCCGGGCACGGTCCGAGGCGGATGCCGTGTGCAAGGAGCAGCGTGCGCGCCGCGTCGCCGATCGTCGCAGGCCCCCGCTGGAGCCGCTCGAGCTGCGCGTGGCGCGCGCCGCGGACCCGGAAGCGTACGGCCGGGCCCTGCGGGAGGAACTCCTCGACCGCGGATCGACGGCCGCCGATGTGCGGGAGCCGGACAGCGATCTCGCCCTGTGGGCTTGGCAGCGGGACCCGGCTACCGCCGAACTGCCGGTAGCCGTCCGCGAACTGCTGGAGTGCAACGACGACGCCTTCGTCCAGGTTCTCCTGCGCGACGCCCGGGAAGAGGAGAATCCGCACCTCGCGCACGACGCGCTGGTCGAACGGTGGGGCCGGCATGCCCGTACCGCGCTGGCCTGGGGCCGCTACGCCATCGCCCAGGCCGAACGCCAGGTGCTCGCCCGTCCTCTCACCGCCCGCCGTGCGCAGCTCGACGCGCTCGACGACGCCTATCAGGACGCCGCGATCCTCGCGGCCCGCGCCCGCGAGGCCAAGCACCGGATCGCCGATCTCCATGACCGGATCCGGGACCGTGCGGCCGCTGGGCCCTTCGCGGAGCTCATCGCGCGGTGCCGCGCCGCAGCTCTCCTGCGCTTCGCCGCCGACGAGCCCCAGTTGTGGCAGCGGGCCTGCCGGCTGGCCACCGAGCACCAGGCGGACTGCGAGGCACGGGCCGACGGCTGCCCGCGGTGCCACCGCACCCTCGCCGCCCTCCTCACCGGGAACGCGCCCGCCGACACGTCGCAGGACGGCGGCGGTGACGGCGGCGGCGACGGCGGCGGTTCGGAGGGTTTCGCCCCCGGCTACAAGGAGCGTTACGCCATCCTCGACGACTCCCCCAGCCGCGCCGCGGTGGCCGTCGCCGACGCCGCGGTCGGCGACGAATCCGCACTGTGCGGCTACGGCTGGGCCGCCGAGGACGGAACGACCGGATACGGCGACTCCATGGCCTCGGGCAGCGGCGAGGCCGAGGTCATCGGTATCTGCCAGGCCGCGCTCAGCCTCCTGGGCCGCCACCCGGAAGCCCCCGTAGTCGTCCTGTGCGACAGCACCGAGGCCGTCGAGGCGGTGAACCTGGCCATGACGAGCGCCGATCCGGCAGCTGCCCACCGCACCGTCCTCTACCCCGAGGGCAGGGAACTCCTGGACCGCCTGTTGCCCCATCGCGCCCGCTTCCAGGTCCGCTGGCTCAAGGGCCACATCGGACATGACCTCAACGAAACCGCCGACGCCCTCGCCGGTCTCGCCGTCCGGCGCGCCACCGGCCGCGTCTCCGCCTCCGCCGCCCGCAACGAAGAGGCGCGGATCCTTCGCTCTCTCAGCTCCGACCAGCAGCCGCACAGGGCCGCTGCCTGACCCCGGCCGATCCCGCCTCCGGCCGTCTGACCACTTGTCACCAGATGGCCTCTGCATGTCATTTCACCGGTGTACGGGCGCATGCCCGGCGCAGCACCCTTCGGGGCACTGCAAGGGAGGGGATACACATGGGCACCACCACGCGCGACGAGATCATCGCCATCGAGCAGAAGGCGGTGGACCGCGCCTACGACTGCTACGCCGCGCGGCTGGCCGAACTGACCGGGGGGTCGGTCGCCTCGGCCTCCGCGAGCGGCAAGGACAGCGTCGCCAACCGTCTCGCGGCCGAGGAGCGAGCCGCGGCTTACGGAGGTCTCGGCAACGCATCGCTGGTCATCAGCCGCGTAGACGTGCAGGACGGCCCCGGCGGGGAGCCCGATGTCTGGTACGTCGGCCGGCGTGCCGTTTCCGACGTCCAGACCCGCGATACCGTCGTCGTGGAGTGGACCAACGCGCTCGCGAAGAAGTGGCTCGACGCGCTGCCGGACGCTCCGGGAGAGGTGCTCCTGCGGCGGCGGCTGCACTGCACGCAGCGCGTCGTCGAAGGCTATGCCGACGACATCTCCGTCGCCGTCCCCGCCCCGCGGCCGGCCGCGGACAACGCCGATCCGGAGTCTGCGGCCGCGGACTCCGCCACCGACGTACAGCAGCCGGAAAAGGCACGGCCGCCCGTCCTCACCCCGGCCGACATCGCCCGCCTCCATCGCCAACGGCCCCTGCAGCCCGACGACTTCCTCCTGCGCGAGCTTCAGCGCTCTCGCAGCGGCAGCATGCGGGACATCGTCGAGACGATCCGCCGTGACCAGATGGCTCTGGTCACCGGTTCGCCCTCCGACATCCTCGTCGTGCAGGGCGGCCCGGGTACCGGCAAGTCGGCGGTCGGCCTGCACCGCGTGACCTGGCTCGTCAACAACGGGCACTTCAAGGCCCAGGACGTCCTCGTCGTCGGCCCCCATCAGCGGTTCCTGGACTACGTGAGCCAGGTGCTGCCCACGCTCGGCACCAGGAACGTCAACGCCGTGCAGGTGACCCGCCTGTGGGATGGCGAGATCCTCGGCACCGACACCCTCCAGGCGCGGCTGGTGAAGTCCGATGAGCGTATGGCGGCCGTCCTGCGGCGGCGCGTCGAGGGCGAGTGCCGTCCCGAGGCCGTCGACGAGTTCACCACCACTCCCTCCTACGAGGGGGCCAAGCCGGAGCTCACCGTCACCGTCGGCAGCACGACCCTGCGTGTCCCGCGCTCCGAGGTGCTCGCCCTGCTGGAGGACGTGCGCCAGGGCGATGGCTCCTACCGTGAGCGCCGCGACCGCTTCCGCGGCCTGTTCGTCGACCGCTTGCTGCGGGAACTCGTCGCCGTCGCCCCTCGCCGCAGCCGCGACGACACGATCCGCCGCGACCTGGAACGCAACCGTCAAGTCGAGCGCCTGATCGAACGTGCCTGGCCGTCGCCGGGCGCCAGGGAAGCCCTCCGCACCCTCTACGACTCGGAAGATCTCCTGCGTACCTGCTCCGAGGGCATTCTCGACGCCGCGGAGCGGGCCGCTGTGCACCGCCCCCGGGCTGACAAGGCCGACGCCGATCCCTGGACGCTCGACGACCACGTCTGCCTCGAAGAACTGCGGTACCTCATCACCGGGGAGACCCCGCAACGGTACGGGCACATCGTCGTCGACGAGGCACAGGACCTGACACCCATGCAGGCCCGGTCCCTGCGCCGGCGCTCCGCGGCGCACGGCTCCATGACCATCCTCGGCGACCTCGCCCAGGCCACCGGCCCCCACACCCACACCGACTGGGACCGCCTCGGCACCCTCCTGTCCGACCACGGCGACTGGCGCGTGGCCGAGCTGACCACCAGCTACCGCGTGCCGGCCGAAGTCATGGAGTTCGTCGCCCCCCTGGCCCGTACCATCGCCCCCACACTGCCGTACCCGCAGGCCGTGCGCGCGGCGGGCGAGGGCGCCGTACGGACGGTCGCGACCGACCCGTGGAAACTCCTCGACGACACCGTGGCCCAAGCCACCCGCCTCATCGGCACCAGCGACGGACAGACCCTGCGCTCCGTGGTGGTCATCGTCCCCGACGACTCCGGCTGGCTCGACGAGATCAGCCGCCACCTGGACCTGGCCGACGGCATCACCGAGCAGGAACGCGAGGCGGTGTCCGTGCTGGCTGCCGCCCAGGCCAAGGGCATGGAGTACGACCACGTCCTCGTCGTCGAACCCGCCACCATCGCCGACCGCGGCCCGGCCGGCCTGCGCCAGCTGTACGTCGCGCTCACCCGCAGCACCCAGAGCCTGACCGTCCTGCACACCTCCCCGCTCCCGGCGGCCCTCACGAACACCGACGGCAGCAGCACCGAACCCGCACCCACCGAAGGCGAACCAGCCATGGCAGACGATGACGTCCCCGAGATCGGTACGGACATCCGAGTCCGCGTGATCGGCCGGGCACCTGGTGGCCGGTACCGGGTCAAGGCCCTGTCTCCCGCGATCGACGTCCCCTTGGTCCTGACCGTCCGCCACGGCTCGGTGCCCCCGCGCCCCGGTGAGGAACTGGACTGCTGGGTGTTCGCCCACGAGACGAACCACTGCCTGCTCACCGGAGACCAGCGTGGTCGCCAGCCCATCTCGCCGAGAATGGCGGAACGCTACGTGGCGGCGCTCGGCGTCTTCGACGACCTGACCAACGGTGACGGAACCATTCCGGAGAACGCCCGTGATCGCCTGTCCGAGCTCAAGGGCATGGCCAACCGCGTCCTCCGCCGCGACCAGGCGGATTGGGTGGACGTGCGTCGGGTGCTCGGATGCCCGGACAAGCACCGCCTCAGCCTCCTGCGCGACCTCGCGGCGCACACCAACCGCATGCTCAAGGACAACGACCTGGACGTGAACCGACTCCAGGCGGACCTGGCACGCGCCGGCTGGGCCCAGGCCCTGGACCAAGCCCGGGAGGCGCTCCAGCACCGCCGGGGCGCCATGGGCGAACCCGAAACCGACCACGCACCCGCCTCCGCTGAACAGCAGTCGAAGCAGAAGGAAGCCGAGCCCGTGACCCCCGCCGAAGACATGCCCGTCACGCCGGCGCCCGCAAAGGGGCTTCTGCACTCGCTGGAGACCGCGGCGGCCGCCGACCGCACGTGCAAGAAGCACGAGGCGGTGCGCCATGCCCTCAAGGCGGCCCTGCTCTGGGCGGACCTGCAGCCGACCGACTCCCCGGTCATCGATGTCAGCCGCATCGCGGAAGACGGCCACTTCCTCTACGAGGTTCTCGGTGCCGGCCGCTCCACCTACGCCGACCTCCGCTCGGGAGCCACCCGCCTCCTGGAGATCAACCACACCCTGCCCGCTCCTGCCGACCGCCTCTATCTGGTGCTCTCCGAACCGCCCGCCGAGGACTGGTCGGCCGACACCTTGTACGGCGTCTTCGGGGTCCACGTCCTGTGGCGCACCCCCGACAGCTGGGGCGGCCAGGACGCGGAAACCGCCCTGAGCTCCGGCCAGGCGTAACCCTTCCGACACGGGCGCGATTGTCCCGGGCCCCGGCGGGCTCTGTCCGGGCCTACGGTTCTGGCGCGGGCCGGTTCCTGCCGGCCTGGGAGTCGGTCTCGGCAGCGGGTGCGGGTGCTTCGCGTAGACGGGATCGGCCTGGAAGCGAGGCAGCAGGCGATCGGAGACGACGTTGCGGAGGAGGAGTGCAGGGGCTTGTCGGACTCGAGGGCGCCGATGCGGACGGAGGGCGTGCCACCGGCGGCCGTGCGAGATGGGGACTCCGGGGGAGCCACCCACGGTTCCAACGCGGGATGGTGCCCGAGGGCGCGTTCCCATGTTCGTTCCCATGCAAGGCCAAAAAGCCCCTCGGAGGCGACTCCGAGGGGCTTTTCTATCCATCGTGCCTGTTCAGGCATGGTGCCCCCGGCAGGATTCGAACCTGCGACACCCGCTTTAGGAGCGAGGTTGGGCGATCACCGGCGTGACCTGCGGGTTCCCCGGCTAGGTCAATATCCAGGGCAACTGGCCCCGGTGTACCGCGAGTCACCGTGAGTCCCCGTCCGTTCTGGCACGGGTGTGGCACGGCCCGCGGACCGCGCCACGACTCCTCGATGCGAACTACGGGCATGGCGGTCGCTGAGGTCTCCTGGGCTGGTAAGGCGGGCGGCTGGGGACGCGGACGGTCGCCACTGGCCGGTGAGGTTGCTGTACTTCGCTGCTGTACAGCACCAGTTTGGAAGATCGCGTATGCGGATCCCGCCTGAGCTGGCAAACGCTGACCTGCGCGTTCCTGGGCTGCGCGCCGTGGTTCCCCGCTGTTCCCGCCGTCTCAGTCGGATGAAGGAGAACCCGGGCCCCAAGGCTGACCCCCTGCACCACCGAAGCAACCACCAATACGCGGGGATGGCACGGGCCTTGAGGCTCAGCCCACCGAACCTGTCGGTTGGTTTAGGAACTGCGGCGTGCGGCTCGGTACAGGTGTGCGCAGGCGAACGCTGAGAGGAGCGCGGCGGCGACCATCGTGGTGAGCTCCCAGGCGTACGGGTGCATCGAGCCTGTAGCGGCAGTGAGGCCGGCGAGGGCGATGCAGAGGGGCGCCAGCAGTGTCGTCCCCATCCCGGCCGCCTTGTCCCGGGTCCGCCACCGCGGCGCGATCCATAGCAGCACCGTCCCCGCGATCAGGGCGATGCCGCCGACCAGAGGGGTGACCACCAGCATTGGACCGGCAATCGGCAGAAGGACGAGAGGGGCGATGGTGCGCCATCGGCTCGCAGGCGGCACCGGCGGCTCTTCCCCCTGAGCGGTTGCCACGATCGTGCAGGGGTCACCAAGACGCTCAAGCACTACGCGTATGCCGTCGTCGCCTGGGGTGGTCTCTTCTGCGAGGGCCACGGCGATGTGTTCGGTCAGATCGGCCAGCAGTTCGCTTTTGCGCTCGGGGCTGAGTCCGGTCGCCTCGCGCGCCACGGTGGCCAGGTACGTTGTCACGAGCGGGTGATCGGTGGTCTTCACGCTGAATCTCCTGGTATATCGGCGATGAAACTGTCGACGGCATCACGGAAGTACGGCCAGATGGTGGTGAATTCCTCCAGTGCGGTGCGCCCCGAGGTCGTGAGGGCGTAGTAGCGGCGGGGTGGCCCGCTGGGCGACTCCTGCCAACTGGTGTCCACGAGCCCGTCACGCCGCAGCCGCGCGAGCAGGGGGTAGATCGTGCCCTGACTCGTCGCCATGACACGCACAGCTCCGAGCACGCCCAACAGCTCCACTCCATAGCGGGGGCCGTCTCGCAGCAGAGCCAGAACGCAGTACTCCAGCACCCCTTTTCGGAGTTGACTCTCAGCCTTGCCCGCATCAGTCTTACCTGCAACGCCAGGTTCCATGCATTGCATGATACCAGGAGGCGTGCATGGGAGTGCGGGCCGACCACTTCCTGGCCTTCACCGGCATCACCTGCACCCTCATCTGCTACCGAAGACTCACCAAGGCGTTTTCCATGTGCGGGTCGCACCAGACGAAGCGGTCGGCGTAGCGACTTTGGCCGGGAGCTGCTTTGGCGCGAGTGATCATGGCCCCGTAAGCTTCCGGCGCGTCGGGCAGCCTGTTGACCTGCCCGTTAAAGCACGACGTTGGGGCCATGATCTTCGAGGCTCGCGCCAAAGTGGCTGGCTAAAGTCGCGGAGCCGACCGCCTCAGCCACAGAGGGGTTCCCCTTCTCATGGCTGCGCCCGCCGTCCGGCCGGTGGCCTGGTGCGTGGATCAGCGGGCCGTACGAACGCCCGCGCATCTGGCAGCATCGGCTCGCATGCCGCCGCTACCACGATCCGGCCTCTTGCGGTAACACAAAGCGTCTTTGACCTGCACCGTTGGGGATCACCGCTCGCCCCCGTGCCCGTGTTGGAATGTGGCCGCTGCGTGCGGCGACGGACGGGCGGCGACGTGCGGCCGGTGGCGAAGACAGATGAGGCGGCGCGGCGGCGACCGGCCGGCGCCGCCGCGCTTGGCGCGGCCCCTCGGGTCTTGATCCGATCTACTGGTGTAGGCAACCGGGTGGAAAGGGGTGCGCGGTGCCCCCGGGCGGGTCGTTGGGATCGAGCTGCTGTTGCGTCTTTCTCTTCCTGAGGCCGGATCGTGGTGGCGGTGGCGTGGGGGTCGGGCGCGGCCGTTGATGCGCTTGGGCGGAGGGTGCGGCGGTCGGGTTGGCGATGATCCAAGAGCGCCGTTGGCCGCCGTACCAGCGAGCGAAGCGAGCCTTGATGATCCGAAAAGAGCGGGGTGACGTGGACCCGTAGTGGACGTTGTGGCACGGGTGTGGCACGGCCGTGATCACAGCAAAGGGCCAGTTCCAGAGGATCACCTCTCGGAACTGGCCCTTCATCGTGTGCCCCCGGCAGGATTCGAACCTGCGACACCCGCTTTAGGAGAGCGGTGCTCTATCCCCTGAGCTACGAAGGCGCGGCACTCGGTCCACAGGGTACCGGATCGGGGGCCGGGACGTGAGCGGATGATCTCGGGTCAGGAGGGGGTGACCCGGGGGAAGCGGGATGCGGTGTGCAGGTCCGTCTGGATGGGGTCGGCGGTCGCGCGGAGCGCGGGGAGCAGGTCCTGGACGCAGCCCTCCAGGGTGCGGCGGGCCGCGTGCGTGGCCACGTTCAGCGCGGCGACCGCCCGGCCGGTCCGGTCCCGTACCGGTACGGCGATGGCGCGCAGGCCCGACTCCAGCTCCTCGTCGGTCAGGGCGTAGCCCTGTGCGCGGACCTCGGCGAGGGCGGGGGGCAGGGGCTCGTCGGTGTCCGCCAGGAGGACGCGGCCCGGCGACGACTCCGGCGCGGCCGCCCCCCTGCCGCGTGCCCCGCGTGCGCCACCGCCGACACCCCGCACCTAACCGCGCGTCACCCGTACCCGGTAAGCCCCGGCAGGGTCCCCGCTCAGCACCACGACGGTGATGCTGTGCTGAGGGTCCTTGAAGGTCTCGCCGGGGGTGAACGGGGCGTCGGAGAGTTCGGTGTGGACGTTGGGGCTGCGGGTGCAGCCGCCGCTGTTGCGGTGGGCGTCGTAGACCGTGATGGGGCCGCGTCCGGTGTCCACCGTGGAGTCGACCCGGTAGATGAGGATGCCCGGTTGGCACACCACCTCGTCGTTACCGCCCGGTGCGCGCAGCTCCAGCGCGTACACGCTCCGTGCGTCGATCGGCACGATGACGAGTTTCCCGCCGCCTTCCTTGTACAGCGGTGTCAGCGTGTACTCGACGCTGCCCGGGCCCGCGGCGCAGCCGACCTGGGTGCCGTCCAGCCAGCCCAGCTTCCACTTGTGCCAGCCGAGCAGGTCGTTGTTGGCCCCCCAGTCCTCGCTCATGATGTCCCAGTGCCCGACCGCGCTCCCGCCCTCCTGCGTGTACAGGTCGGGCAGGCCGAAGGTGTGGCCGTTCTCGTGGGGCAGGACGCGGTAGCCGGTGCGGGCGTAGGAGCCGGAGCCGTCGTCCTGGCGGGAGTAGACGAAGGACGCGTTGGCGATGGGGACGCCGTCGGCGATCGGGGCGTCGGAGTTGCCGGCGAAGGTCACGGACAGCACCGTGTCCAGGGCGGAGGGGCCGGCGTTCGGGGTGATCAGCACGTTCAGCAGGTCGTACGAGCGGAAGTCCACGTCGGGATCGGCGGCGGCCACGATGTCCTGGACCAGGTCCCGGTACCCGGGGTCGAAGGGGGCCCCGCGCTCTATGCCGTACGCCTTGAAGGGTTTCGGCATCCGCAGCCAGGAGGTGATGGGGGTCTCGGGGTGGTAGTCGAGACGGCCGTACGACGCCGAGCGGAACCACTCCTGGGTCTGCGGGAAGAACTCGTGGAAGCGGTCGAGCGCGCTGCCCTGCCCCGGCGCGTCGGAGAAGTCGACCATCAGGGTCAGGGCGTGGACCGTGCCGGTGGAGTGGGAGTAACCGGCGGGGGTAGGGAAGCCTTCCGTCATCTGCACGTCAAGGCCGCCGCGGATGATGCAGGGCGAGAGGGCGGAGGAGCGGGCCAGGCCTATGGGCCCGGCGGTGGTGGGCGCCGTCAGATGCCCGGTCCCGGCCGAGGTGCTGACCGCGAGGGTCAGGACGGTCACCGCGGCGAGGGCGGCCACGCGGCGCGGGCGTATGCGGCGGCGGGGCGACTGCGGCATGCATGGACCTTCCGCTCCACGGCAGCCGCCGGTCACCGGCTGCACCTTTGCGATCACCCTGTGTCGAAGGGGTGGAGGGCGCGCGCTGGAGGAGACCGATCGTGGGAAAGCGCGGCGCGGGAGGGTGGCAAGCGCGCTCGACAGGTGTGACCCAGGTCACGGGAATTCTTTCCGGCGGTGGAAATAACCGGGGAACCCTTCCCCGTTTAGACCTGTGTCCGAGCGAAACGGGGAAGGGCTCCCCGGATCACCTCACGGCGATCAAGGGAGTCCTTCCGCGGATCACCCCACGGCGATCACCCCACGGCGATCACCCCACGGCGATCACCTCACGGCGATCGCCCCACCGCCTCGGACGCGCCCATGACCCGATCGACCCAAGGAGTACGCCGTGCAGACCGCAGTCCCCACGCGCAAGGCGCCCCGGCCCCGCGCCGACGCCCTGCGCAACCGGGAGCGGATCGTCACCGCCGCCCGGGAGATGTTCGTCGAGCACGGCCCGGACGTGCCGCTCGACGAGATCGCCCGCCGGGCCGGCGTCGGCAACGCCACGGTGTACCGCAACTTCCCCGACCGTGACGCCCTCGTCCGCGAGGTCGTCTGCTCCGTGATGGACCGCACGGCCGGGGCGGCCGAGCAGGCCCTCGCGGAGACCGGGGACGCCTTCGCCGCACTGGAGCGCTTCGTGCACGCCGCCGCCGACGAGCGGATCAGCGCGCTGTGCCCGATGATCTCCAGCGCCTTCGACCAGAACCACCCCGACCTGGAAGCGTCCCGCGAACGCGTCGAGCAGCTCGTCGAGGAGGTCATGAGCCGCGCCAAGGCGGCCGGGCAGCTCAGGACCGACGTCGGAGTCGGCGATCTGATGATCGCCGTGGCCCAGCTCAGCCGGCCCCCGGCCGGTACGGACTGCCTGTTCAGCGACCGCTTCGTCCACCGTCATCTGCAGCTGTTCCTGGACGGGCTGCGGGCCCCGGCCCGCTCCGCCCTGCCGGGCACGGCGGTGACCATGAAGGAGCTGCGTCAGTCCTGACCCTCTCCCCTACCACTCCCGCGACCGCTTAGTTCCGCACAGCACAGCGGTCCCACCACACGGCAGGCTTCCGGCCTCACGGTCGGCGAGCCGCACCCCACTGTTCCCTTTTTCTGCTTTTTCTGCCCTTTTTCCGTCATCGAAGTCCCGAAGTGGGTATCCCCATGTCCGAAACAGCCCTCAAGGCTCCCGGCGCCGCCGCACGGAGCGGCGACGCCAACCGCTGGAAGGCGCTCGTCTTCATCGCGCTCGCCCAGCTGATGGTCGTCCTCGACGCCACCATCGTGAACATCGCCCTGCCCTCCGCCCAGCAGGACCTCGGCATATCCGACGGCAACCGCCAGTGGGTCGTCACCGCTTATGCCCTCGCCTTCGGCGGCCTGCTGCTCTTCGGCGGCCGCGTGGCCGACCTGTGGGGCCGCAAGCGCGCCTTCGTCATCGGCCTGGTCGGCTTCGCCGGGGCCTCCGCCCTGGGCGGCGCCGCCACCACCGGCGCCATGATGTTCGGCGCCCGCGCCCTGCAGGGCGTCTTCGGCGCCATGCTGGCGCCCGCCGCGCTCTCCCTGCTCGCCGTGATGTTCACGGACGCCAAGGAGCGCGCCAAGGCCTTCGGCATCTACGGCGCGATCGCCGGTGGCGGCGGTGCCGTCGGCTTCATCCTCGGCGGTGTGCTGACCGAGTACCTGGACTGGCGCTGGACGTTCTTCGTGAACATCCCCTTCGCCGCGGTCGCCGCGCTCGGCGCGTACTTCGTCATCCGTGAGCCGGAGGGCGGCCGCAACCGCTCCCCGCTGGACATCCCGGGCGTGGTCCTGTCCACCCTCGGTCTGGTCTCGCTCGTCTACGGCTTCACCCGCGCCGAGTCCGACGGCTGGGGCGACGCCGTGACCGTGAGCCTGTTCATCGCCTCGGCCGTCCTGCTGCTGGCCTTCGTCGTCACCGAGGCCAGGGTCAAGGCTCCGCTGCTGCCCCTGCGCGTGGTCACCGACCGCAACCGCGGCGGCATCTACCTCTCCCTCGGCATCGCGATCATCGCGATGTTCGGTACCTTCCTGTTCCTGACCTACTACCTGCAGGTCGTCAAGGGTTACTCGCCGATCAGGACCGGCTTCGCGTTCCTGCCGATGATCGCGGGCATGATGGCCGGCTCCACCCAGATCGGCACCCGCCTGATGACCCGTGTCCCGGCGCGGGCGCTGATGGGCCCCGGCTTCCTGGTCGCCTCGGTCGGCATGCTCCTGATGACCCAGCTGGAGATCGGCTCGTCGTACGCCTCGACGATCCTGCCGGCGATGCTGCTGCTCGGTCTCGGCATGGGTACGGCGTTCATGCCGGCCATGTCCCTGGCCACCCTGGGCGTCGAGCCCCGGGACGCCGGTGTCGCCTCCGCGATGGTCAACACCTCGCAGCAGGTGGGCGGCGCGATCGGCACGGCCCTGCTGAACACGATCGCCGCCTCCGCGACGACCGCCTACATCAAGGACCACATCGCCGGCGCGACCTCCCGGTCGCAGCAGGAGCTGGTCCAGCTGCAGGGTCAGGTGCACGGCTACACCAACGCCATCTGGTTCGCCGCCGGCATGCTGGTGCTCGCCGCGGTGATCGTCGTGGGCTTCGTCAACGCCGGCCGTCCGGACACCACCCCGACGGCTTCCGGCGAGAGCGTGCAGGACGACGTACCGGTGCCGGTGGTCGCCCACTGAGCGTCCGTACGGTGACTTAGCGGAGCCAGGGCAGGTCCGCACCCGCTTCGTTGGGCTGAAGGCCCTCGGCGACGATCTCCATGATCTCGCCGAGGGTCTTCCGCTGTTCCGGGGTCAGCCGCTCGAACAGCGCCTGCCGCACGGCGGTCACATGGCCGGGCGCGGTCCTGCGCAGCACCTCGGCGCCTTCGTCGGTGAGCACCGCGAACTGGCCGCGCTTGTCGGAGGGGCAGTCCTCGCGGCGGACCCAGCCGCTCTTTTCCAGCCGCGCGATCGCGTGCGACAGCCGGGAGCGGGTGATCTTCGAGTTCCTCGCCAGCTCGGTCATCCGCAGCCGGCGGCGCGGTGCCTCGGCGAGGCCGACGAGCAGGCCGTAGTAGATGTGCGGCATACCCGCGTCGCGCTGCAGCTGCCGGTCGAGGTGGTCCTCCAGCAGGGTGGTGGCATGCAGGTAGGCACGCCAGACGCGCTGCTCCTCGTCGGTGAGCCAGCGGTGCCGGCCGGCGGAGTCCATAGCCGTGTTCATGTGTCCCACTGTACGGGGCATCTCCTTGAAATTTGAACAATTCGGGCGTACGCTGCCGGTAAAGCTTGAGAGTTAAAACATCCGAGTATCAGCATCCGTGTGATGCGCATCGAAGCATTGGGAGCCGCCGCCATGTCCGCCGCCACCCAGGAGCGCATGCCCGCCCTGTACCTCAGTCACGGCGCCCCGCCGCTCGCCGACGACCCGATCTGGCCCGGCCAGCTCGCCGCCTGGTCCGCCGGCCTGCCGCGTCCCAAGGCGATCCTCATCGTCTCCGCCCACTGGGAGGAGGCACCCCTCGCTCTCGGCGCCACGCAGACCCTTCCCCTGGTCTACGACTTCTGGGGCTTCCCCGAGCACTACTACCGGGTCCAGTACGCCGCCCCCGGCGCGCCCGAGCTGGCCGAGTCCGTGCGCAAGCTGCTGCGCGCCCCCGGCATCCCCGTCCAGGACATCCCCGACCGCGGACTCGACCACGGCGCCTACGTCCCCCTGGTCGAGATGTTCCCGGCCGCCGACATCCCGGTCCTGCAGATCTCCATGCCCACCCTCGACCCGGTCCGCCTGATGGACATCGGACGCAAGCTCGCCCCGCTGCGCGACGAGGGGGTGCTGATCGTCGGCTCCGGCTTCTTCACGCACAACCTGGCCGCCCTGCGCCACGCGGGCGGCGTGCCGAGCTGGTCCTCCGAGTTCGACGACTGGGGCAGGCGGGCCCTGGAGGCCCGGGACTGGGACGTCCTGCTGGACTTCCTCCGCAAGGCCCCGGCCGGCCGCTACGCCCACCCGCGCACCGAACACTTCGCCCCGCTGTTCGTGACCATGGGCGCGGCGGAGGCGGGCGGCGAGCTGGACGCCCAGACGTCGGTGATCGACGGGTTCTGGATGGGGCTGGCGAAGCGGTCGGTGCAGTTCGGCTGACCCGGCCGGACTACAGGTCCTTCTCGTACCAGGCCACGTCCCAGTAGCGGCCGAACTTGCGCCCGACCTCCCGGTACGTGCCGACGTGCCGGAAGCCGAAGCGGGCGTGCAGCCGCTCGGAGGCCTCGTTGGGCCGGGCGACACCGGCGTAGGCTCGGTGGACGTCCTCGTCGGCCAGGGCCTTGAAGAGGGCGTCGTAGAGCAGTGTGCCGATCCCGCGGCGGCCGGCGTCCGGGGCGACGTACACCGAGGTCTCCACGGATGTGGCGTACGCGGGCTTCGGCCGGTAAGGGCTGGATGTGGCGTACCCCAGAATCCCCTGAGAGTCCGCGTCCGTGGCAACCATCAGGCGGTACGGACCGTCTTCCGGGTGGGAGAGCAGCCAAGGGCGGCGCTCTTCCGCAGTGAAGACCGCCGTGTCGAATGTGATGGCCGTCTCACGTACGTAGTGGTTGTAGAGGGCCGTGAGGGCGTCGAGGTCGCCCTCGACTCCCGGTCTGACCTGCACCTCTGTACGTCCGGACGACATCAGGCCTCCCCGTGTGGCCGACAGGGTACTGCATGATCAGAAAAATTGGGGGGCGGGTTGGGAATTCTGTCCGGATTCCAGTCGTTGTTTCCCACGGATGCAGGGCACTCGAGGAGAGTCCCAGAGACAGTCCCCGGAGTGCCGAGCGTCCATAAGGACCACCCGCCAGCCCACCATCGCAAGGGAGCACGCATGGCTACCCGTGCCGTCGCCCGTCGTCAGTCCGCCGCCGGCGAGACGGTCGACTCGGCAAGGAGTGTTCGCGCCCGTGGCGGCGAGACCGCCGACCGCGACCTGGTCGGCATGTACCTCGACGAAATCGCGCGTACGCCGCTTCTGGACGCCGCCAAGGAGGTCGAGCTGTCCCAGACCATCGAAGCGGGTGTGTTCGCGCGGCAGGTCCTCGAAGGCGAGGAGGAGTCCGCGACGGACGCCACCCGCGAGGAGCTGCACGCCCTGGTCGCCGCCGGGGAGCGGGCCAAGGAAGTCTTCATCCGTTCCAACCTCCGCCTGGTCGTGGCGGTGGCCCGGCGCTACCCGCGCAGCGGCCTGCCGCTCCTCGACCTGATCCAGGAGGGCAACGCCGGCCTGGTGCGCGCCGTGGAGAAGTTCGACTACCGCAAGGGCTTCAAGTTCTCGACGTACGCCACGTGGTGGATCCGGCAGGCCATCACCCGCTCCATCGCCGACCAGTCCCGCACGATCCGGCTCCCCGTCCACCTGGTGGAGGAGCTGGGCCGTATCCGCCGCGTCCAGCGCGAGTTCAACCGCGAGAACGGGCGCGAGCCGGAGCCCGCGGAGATCGCCGCCGAGCTGGACTCGACGCCGGAGCGCGTGACCGACGTGCTCGACTGGTCCCGTGACCCGGTCTCGCTCAACATGCCGGTGGACGACCAGGGCGAGACGCAGTTCGGCGACCTCCTGGAGGACACCTCCGCGGTCTCCCCGGAGCAGTCGGTCCTCACCCTCCTGCGCAGCGAGGAACTGGACGACCTGATCGGCCGCCTGGACCAGCGCACGGCCTCCATCATCAAGATGCGGTACGGCATCGAGGACGGCCGGGAGCGCACGCTGACCGAGGTCGGCAAGGAGCACGGCCTGACCCGCGAGCGCATCCGCCAGATCGAGAAGCACGCGCTGCTCGAACTGAAGAAGTTGGCCCGCCAGACCGGCTTCGACGCGGCGGCGTAACGGGCGTACGAGCCCGCCGTGCGCGTACGCCCGGTGGCGAAAGACGGCGCAAACATGGCGAGGTACCGCCGCTTCAACTCCGGGGTCCGAGGGAAAAACCCTTCAGGGCCCAGGAGTTGGGCCCCAGGACCGCACTCCCACCCTGCGCACACACCCCACATCCGGCTCGGCCGACACCCGGCCCGGCCGGGCAAGTGAGCCACGTCCCGACGCAATCCCCCCCGGCGCCGGGACCTTCCCAGAGCCGGGCTTCGGCGCCTACCCCCCCCCGGGCGCCGGAGCCCGGCTTTTCGGTGTTGCCGGGGTGGCGCGGAGACGGGACGGTGGGGTCGGTGCAGGTGCCAGGGGTGCTGGAAGCGGCGGACACGCTGGATCCGACGGGCCACCCCGTACCTGAACCCCGGGGCGGCCCACCGGATGGCAGATTCTGCCACATCGGCATAGCCTGCCGGGGTGAGCACCCCCAGCACTACCGGCAACACCCCCCACCAGCCTGTTCCCGCCACCTCCACGGTGTCCCTCACCGAGCGCCGTAAGGCGGAGACCCGCATGGAGATCGCCCGCGCGGCGGCGGCCCTCTTCGTCCGCCAGGGCCTGCGCGCCACCCGCGCCGAGGACATCGCCCAGGCGGCGGGCATCGCCCCGCGCACCTTCTACCGTTACTTCGCCTCCAAGGAGGAGGCGGTGGCACCCCTCTACGCGGCAGGCGCCCAGTGCTGGACGCAGGCGGTGCGCGAGGCCCCGGCCGCCCTCACCGTCCCGGAGGCCCTGCGCCACGCGGTCCACCACACCCTCACTCCCGGCGCCGGTGTGTCGGCATCGTCCTGGGAATGGGTCCGCACCCTGATCCGCCTGGCCGACGCCAGTCCCGCTCTGCGCAAGGTCTGGGCGGAGGTCTGCCAGGCATCGGAGGGAGCGCTCGCGGAGATCCTGGCGGAACGGTTGTCACCGCCCGTGGAAGCGTCCGCCGCTCCCCGCGACAACGTTGCCGACCCGGCCCGGATCCCCCCTCACCTCCGCTTCGCGGCAGCGGTCGCCGGCGCGGCAGTCCGGGTGGCCGTCGAATCCTGGGCCACCACGACCTCTTCGCCGACAGGCCCCGACGGCCCGGCAGCCCTGGCCCTGCACAACTTGGAGGCGCTGGGGGACTTCGGGTGGGGGGAGGAAGGCCAGGCCCTGTCGCCGAACGACAGAACCTAGGGGGCGTGGCGCCCCCCGTCATGGCCTCACGGCCCACCCGGGCTCGGCCCGCTTCCCGCCGCCCGACTCAACCGTCCACCCAACTCGCGTACGCACTCCGCCAGTTCAGTGGGCCACCGCACCTCGAACTCACAGCCCGCCATCGCCAACCGCACCGCCAGCCACTCCACCGGATCCCCGGTGGCCCCCCGCAGCACGCACCCGCCCTCGGCGTCCGCCTCCGGTACCCCGAGCCACTCCGGCACCCGCGAGGACACCGCCTGTGCCGACCCGGCGAACCGCACCTCGAACTCGTACGTCTCCTGCCGTCGTTGGATCGACCGGCGCAGATACTCCGCCGCGCTGCCCTCCGGCAACTCCCGGGCAGCGAACCGCACTCCGGTGGCGAACGGCTCCCGCACCCGGTCGACCCGGAAGGTCCGCCAGTCCTCCCGTCCGAGGTCGTACGCGACGAGGTACCACCGCCGTCCCGTCGACACGAGCCGATGCGGCTCGGTCAGCCGCCGCGACTCACCGCCGTCCTTGTCCCGGTAGGCGAACCGCAGCCGTTCCCGCCCCGCCACCGTCGACGCCATCACGGTCAGCGTCTCCGGCGCGATACTCGGCCCGTCCCCACTGGTCAGCGGTGTCGTCGCGGCCTGCAGCGTAGACACCCGGTGCCGCAGCCGCGCCGGCAGCACCTGCTCCAGCTTCGCCAGCGCCCGCACCGACGCCTCGTCCACCCCCTCCACCGCGTGCCCGGCACCGGCACGCAGCCCGACCGCGATCGCCACCGCCTCCTCGTCGTCGAGCACCAGCGGCGGCATCGCCTTGCCCGCGACCAGCCGGTACCCGCCGTCGGCGCCCTTGGTGGCCTGTACCGGGTAGCCCAGGTCCCGCAGCCGGTCGATGTCCCGCCGCACGGTGCGGCGGGACACCCCGAGCCGGTCGGCCAGCTCGCCGCCGGGCCACTCGCGCGGGGTCTGGAGGAGCGAGAGCAGCTGGAGGAGCCGAGCCGGAGTGTCCGTCGTCATGCGTCCGAGAATGCCGCACATCTAGGACATGATCTGACCTAATGAGGCCCTAGCTTGGACGCATGACCTCCACGGAACAGACCCCCGACGCTCAGCGGACACCGGGCGACCGCCGCCGCTGGTTCGCGCTCGCGATCGTGATGACCGCGGCCTTCATGGACCTCGTCGACGTCACGATCGTCAACATCGCGATCCCCTCGATCAAGAAGGACGCGGGCGCCTCCCTCAGCCAGATCCAGTGGATCACCGCGGGTTACGCCCTGGCCTTCGCCGCCGGTCTGATCACCGGCGGCCGCCTCGGCGACATCCACGGCCGCCGCCGGCTGTTCCTCCTCGGCATCGGCGGCTTCACCCTGGCCTCGGCGCTGTGCGGCTTCGCCGCGAACCCGGAGATGCTGGTCGCTTCCCGCATCCTGCAGGGCGGCATGGCGGCGATGATGGTCCCGCAGGTCCTGTCGATCGTGCACGCCACCTTCCCCGCCCACGAACGCGGCAAGGTCTTCGGGTTGTTCGGCGCGATCGTCGGCCTGGGCGCGGTCTCCGGCCCGCTGCTCGGCGCACTGCTGACGGAGTGGAACCTGTTCGGGCTGGAATGGCGGCCCATCTTCCTGATCAACCTGCCGGTCGGCATCGTCGCCTTCCTGCTCGGCCGCCGCTACATCACCGAGTCCCGCGCGCCGAAGGCACTGAAGCTGGACCTGGTCGGCGTCGCCCTGGTGACCCTCGGCCTGCTGATGCTGCTCTACCCGCTCACCCGCGGCCGCGAGCTGCACTGGCCGCTGTGGGGGTACGTGTGCATGGCCGGCGCGCTCGGCGTGTTCGCGGCGCTGGTGGCCTACGAGCGGCGCAAGGCGGCCCGTGACGGCTCCCCGCTGATCGAGCTGTCGCTGTTCCGGGTGAAGAGCTTCGCCGCCGGTATCGCCGTACAGACCGTCTTCGGTGTCGCGCTCGGCATCTTCTTCCTGGTCTGGACGCTGTACATGCAGATGGGTCTCGGCTGGAGCCCGCTGCGGGCCGGCCTGACCGGCGTGCCGTTCTCGATCGCGGTGTCGACGGCGGCCGGGATGTCGGTGCAGAAGCTGGTCCCGAGGTTCGGCCGCAAGGTGCTCCAGGCGGGCGCGCTGGTGATGGCGGCGGGCGTTCTCCTCTACATCTGGGAGGCGCACCGGTACGGCCTCGCCATCGCCTCCTGGCAGATGGCCCTGCCGCTGGTCGTGATGGGGGCCGGCATGGGGCTGATCGTCGCCCCGCTGACGGACGCGGTGCTCTCGGAGGTGCCGCGCGAGCACGCCGGTTCGGCGTCCGGTCTGATCAACACCGTGCAGCAGATGGGCAACGCGCTCGGTCTCGGACTGGTGTCCGTGGTGTTCTTCGGGGTGATCGGCGACCGGCTGACGGCCGCCCAGGTGGGCCCCGCCTTCGTGCACGGCTTCCAGCACGCGCTGTGGTGGGTCGCCGGGATCATGGGCGTGATCTTCCTGCTGATGTCCGCCCTGCCCAAGCATCCGGCGCAGCATGCGGAGGGGGCGGCGGACGGGGAGCTTCCGGTGGCGGGCAAGGAGTCCGAGCTGGTGGCCTGACCAGGTACGACGAACGGCCCGGTGCCGAGCAGGTACCGGGCCCTTCTGCTGCCCGGACAGAAGCGGAAGTCCGTTCATGCCCGATTCGAACCGGAATCTGTTTACTTTTCGGACATCTCGACATAGTCTCCCAGTGAAACCACACGTTCGGGCATGAGTCGGAGGCGAACGGACATGTACGCACCGGAGCGGCACCAGGAGATCCTCCGGATCGCCCGTGACGGCGGCCGGGTGGACGTGCTGTCGCTGGCCGAGGAGTTCCAGGTGACGGCGGAGACGATCCGCCGGGATCTGAAGGCCCTCGACCGCGCCGGCCTCGTCCGCCGGGTGCACGGTGGCGCCATCCCGGTCGGCCGTCTCGACTTCGAGCCGGACCTCGCCGAACGCGAGTCCACCGCCGCCGGCGAGAAGGACCGCATCGCCAAGGCGGCCCTCGCCGAGCTGCCCGCCGAGGGCACGATGGTCCTCGACGCCGGTACGACGGTGGCGCGGGTGGCCGCGGCCATCCCGCTGGAGGCCTCCCTCACCGTCGTCACGCACAGCCTGCCGATCGCGGCCCGCCTCGCCGACCACCCGGGCATCCAGCTCCACCTGGTCGGCGGGCGCGTACGGCACCGTACGCGCGCCGCTGTGGACGCCTGGGCACTGCGCGCGTACGGCGAGATCCGTGCCGACGTCCTGTTCGTCGCCGCCAACGGCTTCTCCGCCGAGCACGGGCTGACCACCCCCGACCTCGCCGAGGCCGCGGTCAAGCGCGCGGCCATCGCCGCCGCCCGCCGCGTCGTCCTCCTCGCCGACTCCGCCAAGCACGGTCAGGAGCACTTCGCCCGCTTCGGCGCCCTGAGCGACGTGGACCTGCTGATCACCGACAGGGGGCTGAGCCCCGACGACGCCGCCGTCATCGAGCGTGGCGGCACGGAAGTGGTGCGCGCATGATTCTCACCGTCACCCCCAACCCCTCCCTCGACCGCACCTACGAGGTCGTCGCCCTGAAGCGTGGCGAGGTCATCCGCGCCGACACCGAGCGCACGGACCCCGGCGGCAAGGGCGTGAACGTCTCGCGCGCCGTCGCGGCCGCCGGACAGCGCACGGTCGCCGTCCTGCCCCTGGGTGGCGCGCCGGGGGCGCTCGTCGCCGACCTGCTCGACGCGCAGGGCATCGAGGTCGCGCCGGTCCCGATCGCCGGAGCCACCCGCTCCAACATCGCGCTCGCGGAGTCGGACGGGGTGCTCACGAAGATCAACGCGCCGGGCCCCGAGCTGTCACCGGCCGAACAGGAACTCCTCCTGGACACCGTCCGCGCACAGTCCCGGGACGCCGACTGGATCGCGTGCTGCGGGAGCCTGCCCCGGGGGCTCGCGCCCTCCTGGTACGCCGATGTCGTCACACGGGCGCACGCTGGGGGCGCACGCATCGCCCTGGACACCTCGGGGCGCGCGCTCCTTGAGGCGCTGCGCGCGCGGCCCGACGTGGTGAAGCCCAACGTCGAGGAGCTCGCGGAAGCCGTCGGGCGCCCCCTGGCGACCGTGGGCGACGCGGTGAAGGCGGCCGAGGAGTTGCGCGAGTTGGGCGCACGCGCCGTGCTCGCGAGCCTGGGCGCCGTCGGACAGCTGCTGGTGGACGACGCGGGCACCTGGTTCGGCAGCGCCCGCGTGGACGCCGTACGCAGCAACGTGGGCGCCGGCGACTCCTCCCTCGCCGGCTTCCTGATCGCCGGCGGCACCGGCCCCGAGGCCCTCGCCTCCGCCGTCGCGCACGGCGCCGCAGCCGTCCGGCTCCCCGGCAGCGTGATGCCCACGCCGGCCGACCTGGACCCGGCTGCGGTCACCGTCACGGCCGACGTCCCGGTGAACCGCGACCTGACGGGGCCCGTGTCATGAACTCCCTCGCGCTCCATGGCACCCGCCCGGGAACCCGGCATCTGGGCGGACGCCCCACGCCCGCACGCCCGGACGCACCCGGCCGACCGGCCCCCAAGCGGCGGGGCTCCCCGTTGCTCACCGCCGCAGCGGGAGGGCAGGGCACCCTGAGCCGCTCTGCGGTCCCCAGGAGGCGGGGTCTCCCCGGCTCCGCATCCGTCCACCCCGCTGTCCTCTCCCACAGCACCCCCGTCCCCACCCCCGCCCACCCCACCCCCCGGGCGATACGCGTGCATAGGAGCCCGCGATGAGCGACATGATCACCGCGGACCTGGTCGATCTCGACCTGTCCGCCGACACCAAGGAAGCGGCGGCGCGCGCCCTCGCCGAGCGCATGGTGGCCCTGGGCCGGGTGACCGACCTGGAGGGCTTCCTCGCCGACGTGGCCGCCCGCGAGGCGCAGATGCCGACCGGCCTGGACGGCGGCATCGGCATCCCGCACTGCCGCAGCGCCCACGTCACCGAGCCGACGCTCGCCTTCGGCCGCAGCGCCGCCGGGATCGACTTCGGCGCCCCCGACGGACCCGCCGACCTGATCTTCCTGATCGCGGCCCCGGCCGGCGCCGACGACGCCCACCTGACGATCCTTTCGTCACTGGCCCGGCAGCTGATGAACACCGAGTTCACGGACGCACTGCGCTCGGCCCGGGACGCGGCGACGGCGGCCGCGCTGATCCGGGGGGAGGAGGCGCCGGCCGCAGCGGCCGAGGGCGCCCCGGAAGACACCGCTGCGGCGTCGGGGGCGGCCTCCGCCGACGCCGCGGCGGGCAGTACGGCGCGGGACGCGGGAGCGGGTGCGGATGCCGTCGCCCCGGCTCCGGCGCCGGCCGCCGCGGAAGGCGCTCCCGCCGCCGGTGCTGCCGGCACCGGTGAGCGGCCCTTCCGTGTCGTCGTCGTCACCTCCTGCCCGACCGGCATCGCCCACACCTACATGGCGGCCGAGTCCCTGGAGAACGCGGGCCGCGAGGCCGGTGTCGAGGTCGTCGCCGAGACGCAGGGCTCGGCCGGCTTCACCCGGCTCGACCCGGCGGTGATCGCGGCGGCGGACGGCGTGATCTTCGCGCACGACGTCCCCGTACGGGACAAGGACCGCTTCGCGGGCAAGCCGACGGTCGACGTCGGGGTGAAGGCCGGCATCAACCGCCCCGCCGAGCTGATCGGCGAGGTGCGCGGCAAGGCCGAGCGCGGCGAGGTCACCTCGGGTGCCGCATCCGGGACCCCCGTAGAGCGGGGCGGCGACTCCACCGAGGGCTACGGCACCAAGCTGCGCAAGTGGCTGATGAGCGGCGTCAGTTACATGGTCCCGTTCGTCGCCGCCGGCGGTCTGCTGATCGCCCTCGGCTTCGCGATCGGCGGCTACAAGATCAACAAGGCGCCGTCGGTGATGGACCACTTCGTGTGGACCCAGGCCGACAGCTGGGGCGCCCTGCTGTTCCAGATCGGTGTGGTGTCCTTCGGGTTCCTGGTCCCGGTCCTTGCCGGCTACATCGCCTACGGCATGGCCGACCGTCCAGGACTCGTCCCCGGCTTCGTCGGCGGCTCGATAGCCCTCACCATCAACGCCGGCTTCCTGGGGGGCCTGGCGGCCGGTCTGATCGCCGGTGGCGTGGTGATGGCGATTCAGAGGATCAACATCCCGGGGGCCTTGCGCGGCATCATGCCGGTGGTGGTGATCCCGCTGATCTCCTCGGCGATCGTCGGCTTCCTGATGTTCGTCGTGATCGGCAAGCCCATCGCCTCCGCCCAGAAGGGCATGACCGACTGGCTGAACGGCCTCACCGGCACCAACGCCGTCCTGCTGGGTGCCCTGCTCGGCCTGATGATGTGCTTCGACCTGGGCGGCCCGGTCAACAAAGTGGCCTACACCTTCGCCACGGCCGGCATCGCGGTCGCCAGCCCGAGCGACTCGGCGATGAAGATCATGGCCGCGGTGATGGCGGCCGGCATGGTCCCGCCGCTGGCGATGGCCCTGGCCACGACGGTCCGCGGCAGGCTCTTCACCCAGACCGAGCGCGAGAACGGCAAGGCCGCCTGGGTGCTGGGTGCCTCCTTCATCTCCGAGGGCGCCATCCCGTTCGCCGCGGCGGACCCGCTGCGGGTCATCCCGTCCGCCATGGTGGGCGGTGCGGTCACCGGCTCCCTGTCGATGACCTTCGGCGCCACCCTGCGCGCCCCGCACGGCGGCATCTTCGTGGTCCCGCTGATCGGCAACCCGTTCCAGTACCTGATCGCCATCGCGGCCGGCGTGTGCGTCACCACCGCCCTGGTCGTCCTCCTCAAGGGCATGCGCAAGCAGGCCCCGGAGACCACGTCCACCGACCCCGCCGCGGGTCCGGCCTCGGCGGCCAAGGGGGCGAAGCAGCCGGTGGCCGCCTGAGGGCCGCCACCTGTTGTCCCTTTGGCGAGCTGTGAGTTGTTCACGGCACCTGCGAGATACGTCACGGTCCGGGACCACGGTCCCGGACCGTGGTGTCTACTGGGGCCCATGCCTGAGCACGTCCCGACTCTTGAGCTGACCGGCATGGCCGTCCTCACCGTGGCAGCCGTCGCCTGGGCCGTCGTGGTGATGCGACTGCTGCGCCGCGCCCGCGTCGAGGCCGCCGCCGAATGGGATGCCGCCGCCACCCTGCCGGCGCTACTGGACCAGCCGCAGGACGGCCCCCCACGCGAGTCCGTCGAACTGACCCCGGCCGAACAGGACGCCTTCGCGGGCCTGGTACGACAACTCGGCCACCGCTGACGCCAGGACGCCGAAGCCCCGCTCCGCGCCCAGTGCTGTGACCGGAAGGGTTCACCGGCTCGCGACGCCCGGCACGGCACCTCGCCGCGTTGTCGCATCACCCGAGTACATCCAGTTCGCGGGCGATGCTCCGCCTTGCGATGCTCCTCCACTGCCTGAACGGCGTGGGAGGTGCCCCCAGCACCGGACGCCGCGAGCTTTCCGGCAACCCTGCCGGTCACAGCACTAGCTAGCCATGCCGCGCCGCGCGCTGCTCCATGGCGTCGCGGGCCGCGGCCTCCGTCGCGTAGACCTCGCACATGTGCCGCCCGTCGGGTGTCGCCGTGTGCTCGACCTCCCACAGGGAGATCTCCCGGCCGTCGGGCAGCAGGAACGCGTGCTCGTACAGGGCGAAAGTCAGTCCCGCGCGGGCGGCTCGCCCGGGGCGTCCGAACGCCTGGGTGATCTGATGCGCGGACGCCGTCGCCAGCAGGTCCGCCGTCTCCGCGCCCGGACGGTCGGGGTTCTCCGCACGGCGCAGCAGCCGGCGTGCGTGGTCCGCCGAGTCGTCCGGCGCGTAGACGTGCCGGGGCTCGGGGACCGCCCACAGCTGCATCAGCGCCGGCAGCTCGAACTCCGGGGTCTCCGGCGGCAGCGGGAGCCGGGCGGTGGCGGCGTGCAGCTCCTCCTCGTCGACGTACACCTCGTGCTGTGCGTCGCCGCCCGGGGCGGTGTTGTGGACCAGCTCCCACAGCGTCACCGCCGAGCCGTCGGCGAGCAGCCAGGTGTGCCGGTACGTCTCGCGGTGCAGCCCCGCGCTGTGGTGGGCGGAGAACAGGGAGCTGTCGTGCGCCAGCGCGCGGTCGAGCCGCCTTATCACCTCGTCGGGCAGCTCGAAGGAGTTCAGGGCACGGCCGAGGAGTCGCGCGAGATGCTCCTCCGGAGACTCGGGCGACTCGGCTGGTTCGTACGCTGCCGTCTCGTACGGAACGCTCAAGGCTTCTCCCGGCGTTGCTGCATGTCACCTTGTGGGTGCATACCGTAGCCCCTCGGTCGGACATCGTGTCCCGGAACCGAGAAAACGTCTGCCCGGAAAACGCGAGGGCCGCGCGAAAAGTTCCCGCGCGGCCCCGCGGTGCGTCAAAAGCCGCCGCTCAGGCGGCACTTCCCGCGGCCCAGGCGCTCCACGACATGTCCCAGCCGTTGAGCCCGTTGTCCGGGGCGACCGTGGTGTCCGGCGCGTCTTCACGCGAGTTCTTGCCGCCCTTGCCGTCGCCGTCGGTGGGTTGGCGCTGCCGCCGCACGCGGTCAGGGTGAGGGCGCCGACCAGCAGGGCGGCACAGGGCCCCCAGTGCACGCCGCGCCGCGATGTCCGGCGTTGTCACGGGCTGCTCCAGGCTCGTGTGATGTGCGTGAGCCGTTCCAGTGCGTGGACAAAGAGGGACATGGCCCCGGGCACCAGGGCCCCATCGCCGGCCCAGTGCCTACCGTGTCCCGTACAACTCCTCGTACGACGGCCACACTCCACCCGGCCCGTCGACCGATTCGGAGGCGCGCACGGCACGCACGATCGCGCGCGTCACAAGGTCCGCGCCCGCCGCGAGGATGTCGTTGAGCGCCAGCGGGTGTCCATTGCCGAGCGGGCGCCTGCCCGTCGCCAGCGCGAACACCGTGTCGCCGTCGTGCAGCAGGTGCACCGGCCGCACGGCGCGTGCGATGCCGTCGTGCGCCGTGCCCGCCATCTTCTGCGCCTGGGCCTTGGTGATGTCCGCGTCGGTCGCGACCACCGCGAGCGTGGTGTTCAGCGGCGGGGACGGATTCGTGGAGGCGGCCTCGTCCAGGCGCCGACGCGCGGCCCGGTGCACGCGCTCCTCCGGATACGCGACGCGGCCTTGGAGGAACTCCCCGTACAGCGCGCCCGTTTCGGGATCCACCACCGCCCCCGCGGCGTTCACGACCACCAGTGCGGCCACGGTGATGCCCGAATCGAGGACCGTGCTCGCGGTCCCCACTCCGCCCTTGATTCCCCCCGCCACGGTGCCGGTACCCGCGCCCACGCAGCCCTGAGCGACCCGCGCGCCCGGTGCGCTCGCCGCTGCCGCCTCGACCGCCGCGCGGCCGGTCGCCGCGTCCGGGCGGGCGCGGAAGTCGCCGCCCCGCCCCAGGTCGAAGACGCACGCGGCAGGGACCACCGGCACGACGTGCGCCGGATCCGTCCCGACCGGCACCCCGCGTCCGCGCTCCTCGAGCCAGGCCATGACGCCGGACGCCGCGTCGAGCCCGTACGCGCTGCCTCCGGTCAGCACGACGGCGTCGACCTTCTGCACCATGGTGCGCGGGTCGAGGGCGTCGGTCTCCTTGGTGCCGGGGCCGCCTCCGCGGACGTCCACGGCGGCGACGGCGCCGCCCTCCGGTGCGAGCACGACCGTGGTGCCGGTGAGCCAGCCGTCCCCGGTGCGGGTGGCGTGCCCCACCCGCAGTCCGGCGACATCTGTCAATGCGTCAACTGTCATGGGGTCAGTCTCGCCCATCCCGGGGAGGCATCAGCAGTGGTCAGGCGGCGGATGCCGGCGTGTGCGCGTGCCGCTCGCGGAAGGCCGTGCGGGTCGTGAGCGCCGCCCCGGCCGCCCCGGCCGCCGCGGCGGCCGCCGACACGAGGCCTGCCGTGAACACCGCCCACTCACCCAGGAAGGTGCAGCAGACCACCAGCAGTGCCGTGACCGGAAGCACCAGCTGCTGGGTGATGCCGACCTTGAAGTGCCGGGAGTGCAGCGCCCATACGGTCAGCAGGTACAGCGCGGTCGGCAGGGTCACGGACGCCGAGGCGGGCAGCGTCGATATGTGCGCCCTGCCGACCGTCTGCTCCACCGCCACCTCCAGGCCCGCGCCGATCGCGGCGGCCGAGGCGAAGATCAGGTAGTGCCCGTAGCCCCAGAGGAACGCCTGCCCGTTGGAGCGCAGATGGGCACCACGAAGTAGATCCACCACGCGGAGAAGACGATCAGCAGGCCGCCCGCCGCGATCGGCAGCAGCTCGCCCAGCGCGTCGTGCTCGTCCACCGCCGACTTCACGGCGACCGTGGCGGCGGCGATCGTCGTGCGAGCTCTCTGCCGGCCCGCTCGGACCGGGGCCGTACCCTTGAGGCATGAGCACCGCCCCCGAATCCGAGCCGCGCGACCCGAAGGCGGCGCTGGTCTTCGACGACCCGCTGAGCCGGCAGTCCTCGGACGACACCGACCGCGGATGGGGCGAGCGCCCGGTCGGCGACAGCGCCGCCGACCTGAAGCGCTTCCTCGACGAGAAGCCGCCCCACCACCTCTGAGCCGCCCGCGGGGGGCGCCGCCAGCGGGCGTCGTGCCCCGAACCGCGCTGCGCCACCAGCGCGTCGCGGGTCTCCTTGAGGACCTCCAGCTCGGTCACGTCCATGAACCCCCTGCGTGCCCTCGCGCGCCTTCTTGCTGGCCTCCCGCCGGGCCAGGTGCTTCGACATCGGCAGGACCATCAGGAAGTACACGACGCCCGCGGCGATCACGAAAGTGAGCGTGGCGCCGAAATGGCCGCAGCCGGTCACCACAGCGTCACCGCCAGTCGTGCCGTGGCGCTCGCGCCGACGAGCCGTGCCGCCGTGCTGCGCGGCACCGACAGCACGACCAGCGCCCCGCTCTCGGCCGCACCCTCCAGGGGCTCCGGCACCCTCGTCACCCGCACGCCGCGTGCCAGCACCTGGGCAGCGCCCCCGGTCGACGGGTCCTCGGCGGCGATGACGTCAACCCGGTCACCGGGCCGCAGCAGTCGGACGGTGGCGGCGTCGGCGATCCGCACCGGCGCCGTCACCACGTCCACGGCTCGGTGCCGCGGGACGGGTTCCGTGACCGGGTGGCCGCGGGCGCGGTCGGCGTGGGGCGGGTGCGTGGTGGTCCGCGGCCCCGTCGCCACCAGCGCGGCCGCGGTCACGGCGAGGCCTGCGGCGAGGGCCAGCCTGCGATGCCGTACCAGCCGCTGCCACTGATAGCGCCCGCCGCGCACGCGCACCGGCGCGAAGGGCGGGACCTCGCAGGTCGCCGGGGCATCGGTGCCCAGCGGACGCGGGAGGCGCAGGGGATGCGGGACGGGGGAGCGAGGGGGCGGGGAAGAGGGCTGGGAAATGGGCGGGGAAGTGAGTGGGGGAGAGGACGCGGACGGAGTGAGGGACGACGAGCACGACGTGAATGACGCGGGCGACGAGCACGACGCGGGCGACGCGGATGACGAGGTCAAGGGCATGAGGACCACCGGTTGCGACGAGGAATTCGGCTTGCGATGCCACGATGAGGCCTCGCGCCGAATCCCGCCGGAGCCGGTGGACGACGGGCAGGTTGTGGACAACCCGCCCACCCGAACGAGTAGTTCCGCCCGATCAGCCGCCGGGCTCCCCCTCAGCGGCCTCGGCTCGTGCGCCGCCCCCGCGTCTCGCGCTACGGCAGTTCGAAGCCCGGATCCATCCCGCCGAGCGCGTTCACGCACAGGCAGTCCCGCGCCCCTGTCTCCGGCAGCGCCGCCACCGCGTCGAACAGCACACCCCGCAGCCGGTCCACGTTGGCCGCGAACACCCGCAGCACCTCCTCGTGCGAGACGCCCTCGCCGGTCTCCGCGCCGGCGTCCAGGTCGGTGACCAGGGTCAGCGAGGTGTAGCACAGCTCCAGTTCGCGGGCGAGCGCCGCCTCGGGATGGCCGGTCATGCCCACCACCGACCAGCCCTGCGCCTGGTGCCACAACGATTCGGCGCGGGTCGAGAAGCGCGGCCCCTCGACCACGACCAGCGTGCCGCCATCCACCGCTTCCCAGTCCCGTCCGCGCGCCGCCTTCAGCGCGGCGGCCCGCCCGGTGGGGCAGTAGGGGTCGGCCATGGACACGTGCACCACATTGGGCACCGTGCCGTCGGGCAGCGGCAGGCCGTCGAAGTACGTCTGCATCCGGTGCTTCGTCCGGTCCACGAACTGGTCCGGTACGAGCAGGGTGCCCGGACCGTACTCGGGGCGCAGGCCACCCACCGCGCACGGTCCGAGGACCTGCCGGACGCCGACCGAGCGCAGAGCCCAGAGGTTGGCGCGGTAGTTGATGCGGTGCGGTGGCAGGTGGTGGCCGCGGCCGTGCCGGGGCAGGAAGGCGACCCGCCGCCCGGCGATCTCGCCGAGGAAGAGGGAGTCGCTGGGCTGCCCGTAGGGGGTGTCCACCTGGACCTCGGTCACGTCGTCGAGGAACGAGTAGAAGCCCGAGCCCCCGATCACGCCGATCTCTGCGTTCGCCATGACGAGCACACTAGCTGCCCGCTGAACCGCGGGGGAGCCGGTGCCCGGGTATACCTGAGGCCCTGTCGTCGCACGACGGCAGGGCCCGGGGAGCGCGATCTCAGGCTGCGGAGCTGCTGGTGGAGCTCGACGACGAAGACGACGACGAAGCCGTCGAAGACGACGACGAGTCCGACGACGACTTCGAGTCGGACGACGACGAGCCGGAGGACTTCGACGCCGGGCTGCTGCTCGACGTGGAGCCGCGGGAGTCGTTGCGGTAGAAGCCGGAGCCCTTGAAGACGATGCCGACCGCGGAGAACACCTTCTTCAGGCGGCCACCGCAGCTGGGGCACTCGGTCAGGGCGTCGTCGGTGAACTTCTGCACCGCCTCGAGGCCCTCGCCGCACTCGGTGCACTGGTACTGGTAGGTCGGCACTGTCTTCCTCCTGGCACTCTCACTCGATGAGTGCTAACGCACGATCCATAGTGACGTATTCCGGGGGATCAGTCCACCGCCACCGGCACGCGGTGACCGACGCCACGTGCGACGGTGCGGTTCCGGGGCCGGGCGGCCAGCAGCGACCGCAGCGCCACCAGGGTGCCCAGCGCGAGCAGGGTGCCGGCCATCGGCACCAGGAATCCGGCGCCGCCCCACAGGCGGTCCTCCAACTGTCCGGCGACCGTGACGGCGGCCGCCTGGCCGAGCGCGACGGCGCCGGTCAGCCAGGTGAACGCCTCGGTGCGGGCCCCGGCCGGGACCAGGTCCTCCACCAGGGTGTAGCCGGTGATCAGGGCCGGCGCGATGCACATGCCGACCAGCAGGCCGAGGCCGGCCAGCAGCAGGACCGAGTGGGCCGTCCACAGCGCGGAGGCGGTCACGGCGAGCGCGGCGTAGCCGACGACCAGGCGCCGCTGCGGGGCTGCCTTCCAGGCGATCGCGCCGCAGGCGATGCCGGAGAGCATGTTGCCCGCGGCGAAGACGCCGTACAGGACGCCGTTCAGGCCGGGCTCGCCGATCGACTCGGTGAACGCCGCCAGCGACACCTGCATGCCGCCGAAGACCGAGCCGATGCCCAGGAACGTCACGACCAGGACGCGCACGCCCGGGACGCGCAAGGCGGAAGCGTGCTGCACGCGCGCGTGCCCGTTCTCGGAGGTCACGGGCGGCTGCGTGCTCTTCTGCGCGGCGAACAGCAGACCGCCGACGAGCGTCAGCGCGGCCTCCGTCACCAGACCCGCGGACGGGGTCACGGTCGTGCACAGCGCGGTCGCCAGCAGAGGCCCGAAGACGAAGGTCAGCTCGTCCGTCACGGACTCGAAGGCCGCCGCGGTGGCCATCAGGGGCGAACCCTGCAGCCTCACGCCCCAGCGTGCGCGCACCATGGGGCCGACCTGCGGCACGGAGGCGCCGGTCGGTACGGCGGCCGCGAACAGGGCCCACAGGGGCGCGTGTGCCAGCGCGAGCGCGGTCAGGGACAGGCCCGACAGCGTGTGCAGCAGGACACCCGGGATCAGGACGGCGCGCTGCCCGTACCGGTCGGCCAGCCGGCCGCTGTACGGCGCGAAGAGCGCCATGGAGACACCGGTGGCGGCCGCGGCGGCGCCTGCGGCGCCGTACGAGCCGGTGGTGTGCTGCACGAGCAGCACGATGGAGATGGTGAGCATCGCGAACGGCTGGCGCGCCGCGAAGCCGGGGAGCAGGAACGTCCAGGCGCCGCGGGTGCGCAGCAACTGTCCGTATCCGGGGCGGGAGGAGTCCGTCGAGGTCTTCGCCGGTTCGGTGGTGACCGTGGATCCCACGGCCCGTGCCTTTCTGCCGCCTGGTAGCGCGGGCCCGTTGCGGGCCCGGGCGCCGAGAGCTGTCCTCTTGCGCGGACTGCGGTGGATACCGGCGCCCACAGTGGGTGTGGGGAGCGTCCCGGCCGCCATACGGTCGCGCCAGCTCTGCGTCAGGCAGAGTTGGTTCGATCAGGGTGCGCCTTCATCGTACAGGGCGTGCCTGCTCATGAGCCTGTGAAAACGAGCACCAGGGGGTGCGGCCACCTGGGATTATCGGGGGGTGTGAACAGTGCGAAATCCGCACTTAACGAGACCTGCCCGCCCCGGCGCCGTTCGTCCCGAGCCAGCCGGCCAGCTTGCCGCCGTGGGCGACCGCGCGCAGACGTCGTTCCGCGGCGTCGCGCACCGGGTCCGTGGCGACCACGAGGAGTTCGTCCCCGCGCCGCAGCACCGTCGTGGGCAGCGGAACAAACGACTTTCCGTCCCGGACGACGAGGGTGACGGCGGCCCCGGGCGGCAGCCGCAGCTCGTGGACCTCGACGCCGTGCATCCGGGAGCCCTCGGGGATCAGGACGGACAGCAGATGCCCGCGCAGCCGCTCCAGGGGCGCCGACTCGATGCCGAGGTCGGACGCCTCGCCCTCCTCGCCGAGGCGCAGAGTGCGCGCCAGCCAGGGCAGCGTCGGCCCCTGGACGAGGGTGTAGACCACGACCAGCACGAAGACCATGTTGAAGATGCGGCGGCTGCCCTCGACGCCGTTCACCATGGGGATGGTCGCCAGGATGATGGGCACGGCGCCGCGCAGCCCCGCCCACGACATGAGCGCCTGCTCCGGCCACGGCACCCGGAACGGGACGAGGCTGAGCATCACGCTCAGCGGGCGGGCCACCATGGTCAGCACCAGCCCGATGACCAGCGCCGGCAAGATGTCGTCGCCCAGCTCGTGCGGGGTGACGAGCAGGCCGAGCAGGACGAACATGCCGATCTGGGCGATCCAGCCGAGCCCCTCGGCGAACCCGCGGGTGGCGGGCCAGTGCGGGAGTTTGGCGTTGCCGAGCGCCATCGAGGCCAGGTAGACGGCGAGGAAGCCACTGCCGTGCGCCAGCGCGCCGGCGGCGTACGCCGTGACGGCGATCGCCATGACGGCGATCGGGTAGAGGCCGGAGGCGGGCAGGGCGACGTGCTTGAGGCCCCAGGAGCCGAACCAGCCCACCGCGATCCCTATGGCGGCGCCGATGGCCAGTTCCAGGGCTATCCGGCCCAGCAGGACGTACCAGTGCTCGACCGGGCCGGCCGTGCTGAAGGCGACGACCAGGATGACCACCGGGGCGTCGTTGAATCCGGACTCCGCCTCCAGCGTGGCCGCCACGCGCGCGGGGAGCGGAATTCTCCGCAGCACCGAGAAGACGGCCGCCGCGTCCGTCGAGGAGACCACCGCGCCGATGATGAGCGCCTGTCGCCACTCCAGCCCGACCAGATAGTGCGCGCCCGCCGCCGTGATGCCGACGCTGATCGCGACTCCCGCCAGTGCCAGCACGGAGGCCGACGCCAGGACCGGCCGGATCTCCTTCCACTTCGTGCCGAGACCACCCTCGGCGAGGATCACGACCAGGGCCGCGTACCCCATGACCTGGGTCAGTTCGGCGTTGTTGAAGTGGATGTCGCCGATGCCGTCCTGGCCCATGAGGACGCCGATCCCCAGGTACACGAGCAGGCTGGGAAGCCCGCTGCGTGAGGAGATCCGGACGGCCGCGACGGCGACGAGGAGGACGACGGAGCAGACGAGCAGGAGCTGGTTGAGGTGGTGAACAGTCAGCAGCGGTTCCCTTCCTTGACCCGCGCGAGGGACGCGCGAGCTCACGTACCCAAGACCCCAGGCTGCGGCGCACCGCACCCAAGTACTTCGTTACTTTACCTAACTCTTGACGCTTTCTTGACGCTCGCCCGGGCAAGATCGAACGCCCGTGCGCGCTGGATCCCCACTCCGCGTCAAGTGGCTCGGGGCCCTGCGCCTATGGTTGCTCCAGCGCTCATTCAAAGTCACAGCCCGACCTGCCGCTCGCGTTAGGACAGCAAGGACAGCGATGCCCCCCAACACCACCGCCACAACGGGTGACACCGCCACCACGGGTGCCACGGCCGTCAAGTCCGGCAGGAAGAAGGGGCGCAAAGCCCGGCTCATCGTGCTGGTGCTCGTCCTGGCCATCATCGGCGGCGTCGCCTACGGGGCGTACTGGTCGATCAGTATCGTCCGCGCCTCCTTCCCGCAGACCAAGGGCTCGATCACGCTCGACGGCCTCTCGGGCCCCGTCGACGTCAAGCGTGACGGCAACGGCATCCCGCAGATCTACGCCTCGTCCGACGCGGACCTGTTCATGGCGCAGGGCTACGTCCAGGCGCAGGACCGGTTCTACGAGATGGACGTGCGCCGGCACATGACCTCCGGGCGCCTGTCGGAGATGTTCGGCAAGGGCCAGGTCAAGAACGACGAGTTCCTGCGCACCCTCGGCTGGGACCGGATCGCCAAGGAGGAGTACGACACCAAGCTGTCGGCCTCCACCAAGAAGTACCTGCAGGCGTACGCCAAGGGAGTCAACGCCTACCTCCAGGGCAAGGACGGCAAGGACATCTCCCTGGAGTACGCGGCCCTGAGCTTCACCAACGACTACCAGCCGCGGAAGTGGACCCCGGTCGACTCCGTCTCCTGGCTGAAGGCGATGGCCTGGGACCTGCGCGGCAACATGCAGGACGAGATCGACCGGGCGCTGATGACCAGCCGCCTCGGCCCGCAGCAGATCCAGGACCTGTACCCGCAGTACCCGTACAGCCGCAACAAGCCGATCGTCCACGAAGGCCAGTACAGCGAGCTGACCAGTACCTTCCAGCAGGGCGGCGCCACAGGCGCCGCTCAGGGCGGGACGGGCGCCGCTCAGGGCGGGACGGGCGCCGCTCAGGGCGGGACGGGCACCACCGGCTCCTCCACCTCGTCCACGGCCGGTTCGGCCCTGACGAGCCAGCTGGCGGGCCTCTACAAGGTCCTGGACGACGTGCCCACCGCCGTCGGCGTGAACGGCCAGGGCATCGGCTCCAACTCCTGGGTCGTCTCCGGGAAGTACACGATCTCCAAGAAGCCGCTGCTCGCCAACGACCCGCACCTGTCGGCGTCGCTGCCGTCCGTCTGGTACCAGATGGGCCTGCACTGCCGCAGCGTCTCCAGCAAGTGCCAGTACGACGTCACCGGCTACACCTTCGCCGGCATGCCGGGCGTGATCATCGGCCACAACGCGGACATCGCCTGGGGCATGACCAACTCCGGGGTCGACGTCACCGACCTGTACCTGGAGAAGGTGACCGCGAACGGTTACCTGTACGACGGCAAGGTCCGGCCCTTCAAGACCCGCGAGGAGACCATCGACGTCGCCGGCGGCAAGTCCAAGACCATCGTCGTACGCCAGACCGCCGACGGGATGCCGCTGCTGTCCGACCGCGACGACGAACTCGTCCAGGTCGGCAGGAAGGCCACCGTCAACACGGCCGCGCCCGACCGCGGCGACGGCTACGGCATCGCCCTGAGGTGGACGGCGCTCGACCCGGGCACCTCCATGGACGCCGTGTTCGCCCTCGACAGGGCGGCCGGCTGGAACGACTTCCGCTCCGCTGCCGCCCTGTTCGACGTGCCCTCGCAGAACCTCGTCTACGCCGACACCGACAACCACATCGGCTACACCCTGCCCGGCAGGATCCCCACGCGTTCCTCGGCCGACGACGGCTCGATCCCGGCGCCGGGCTGGGAGTCGAAGTACCGCTGGACCGGGTTCATCAAGCAGGACGAGCTGCCCTACGAGTACGACCCCGCGCGCGGCTACATCGTCACCGCCAACCAGGCCGTGGTCGACAAGGACAAGTACCCGTACACGCTCACCACGGACTGGGGCTACGGCACCCGCAGTCAGCGCATCACCGACCTGATCGAGTCCAAGATCAAGGACGGCGGCAAGATCTCCACCGACGACATGCGCCAGATGCAGCTGGACAACAGCAGCGAGATCGCCAAGCTCCTGGTGCCCAAGCTGCTGAAGATCAACCTCGACGACAAGGACGTCCGCGAGGCCCAGAAGCTGCTGGAGGGCTGGGACTACACCCAGGACGCCGACTCCGCCGCTGCCGCCTACTTCAACGCCGTCTGGCGCAACGTCCTCAAGCTCGCCTTCGGCAACAAGCTCCCCAAGGAGCTGCGCGTCAAGGGCCAGTGCCTGTGGGTCGACAAGATCGACAGCACCGGCCCGCTGGACGACGACACGAAGGTGCGCGAGTGCGGCCAGCGCGACGCCGACCAGGCGCAGCCGGACGGCGGTGACCGCTGGTTCGAAGTCGTGCGCAAGCTGATGGACAAGCCGGACAGCGACTGGTGGAAGACGCCCGCGTCGGGCACCCGCCCCAAGGCCGAGAACCGGGACCAGCTGTTCGCCCGCGCCATGATCGACGCCCGCTGGGAGCTGACCGCCAAGCTCGGCAAGGACATCGACACCTGGAGCTGGGGCCGGCTGCACCGCCTGTTCCTGAAGAACCAGACGCTCGGCACCGAGGGCCCCAAGTTCCTGCAGTACGTCCTCAACCGCGGCCCCTGGAAGCTCAGCGGCGGCGAGGCCACCGTCGACGCGACCGGCTGGAACGCCGCCGGCGGCTACGGCGTCGTCTGGGTGCCGTCCATGCGGATGGTGGTCAACCTCGCCGACCTCGACAAGTCCAGGTGGATCAACCTGACCGGAGCCTCCGGGCACGCCTACAGCGCCCACTACATCGACCAGACGGGCAAGTGGGCCAAGGGCGAGTTGCTGCCCTGGTCGTTCTCCGGCGGTGCGGTCGACAAGAGCACGAGCGACAGCCTCGTCCTCGAGCCGTGAGGTGCTGACGGCATGCCGCCGACAGGGCCCTCTCACGCGCGTGGAGGGCCCTGTCGCACGGGGCGGCCCGGTCAGGCGCTCGTGAAGCGGCGCACGCCCGACGGTGTCACCACCGCGTGCACCGGCCGGTCGTGCGGCTCCGCCGGCACGCGGGTGACGACCTCCGTGTCGTACAGGAGCACCACGAGCGCTGGCCGGGCGCCCGCGCGTTCCAGACGCGCGAGCACGCGGTCGTACGACCCTCCGCCGCGTCCCAGGCGCATGCCGCGCGCGTCCACCGCGAGCCCGGGCAGCAGTACGACGTCGGCGCCCGTCACGGCGTCCGGGCCGAGGCGCTCGCCGGAGGGCTCGAACAGGGCCATCTTTGCGCCATGTTGGATCCGCGCGAGCGAGTCGGGGCCGGCGTACTCGCCCCAGTCCAGGTCGTTGTCGAGCAGGAGCGCGGGGAGCAGGACGCGCACGCCCCGCGCGCGCAGCGCGTCCAGCAGCGCGAGGGTGCCGGGCTCGCTCCCGACGGAGACGTACGCCGCCACCGTGCGCGCACGGGCCAGTTCGGGCAGGTCGAGGGCCCGCTCGGCCAGCGTGTCGCCCGTCTCTCGGACGACATCCTCTGTCAACCCGTTCCTCACCGCGAGGAACTCCCGTCGCAACTTTCGCTTGTCAGGCTCGTCCGTGCGTGCGTCGTGTTCCACAGGTCGTTCTCGCGCCTTTCTTAATGTGCTCATATGAGAGCGAATTAACCGGAGCCACAGATTCCGCACAAAGGCACCGGATAAGGTTGCGGGCATGACTCAGTCGCACCCCAGGATCAGCAAGGCTGTCATTCCCGCAGCAGGTCTCGGTACCCGGTTCCTGCCGGCCACCAAGGCCACTCCCAAGGAGATGCTGCCGGTCGTGGACAAGCCTGCGATCCAGTACGTGGTCGAGGAGGCCGTGTCGGCGGGGCTCGACGACATCCTCATGATCACCGGACGCAACAAGCGTCCCCTCGAGGACCATTTCGACCGCAACTACGAGCTGGAATCGGCGCTCGAGAAGAAGGGTGACGCCGAGCGGCTCGCGAAGGTGCAGGAGTCCAGCGACCTGGCCACCATGCACTATGTGCGCCAGGGCGACCCCAGGGGCCTCGGCCACGCCGTCCTGTGCGCCGCCCCGCACGTCGGTCACGAGCCCTTCGCCGTCCTCCTCGGTGACGACCTGATCGACCCCCGCGACCCGCTGCTCCAGCGCATGATCGAGATCCAGGAACAGCACGGTGGCAGCGTGGTCGCCCTCATGGAGGTCGCTCCCGAGCAGGTCCACCTCTACGGCTGTGCCGCCGTGGAGCCCACCGCCGAGGGTGACGTGGTCCGGGTGACCGGCCTGGTCGAGAAGCCCGACCCGGCCGACGCCCCGTCGAACTACGCGATCATCGGCCGTTACGTCCTCGACCCGCACATCTTCGAGATACTCCGCAAGACCGAGCCGGGCCGCGGCGGCGAGATCCAGCTCACCGATGCCCTTCAGCAGCTCGCCGAGGACGAGAAGGTCGGCGGCCCGGTGCACGGCGTCGTCTTCAAGGGCCGCCGCTATGACACCGGCGACCGTGGCGACTACCTGCGTGCCATTGTCAGACTGGCGTGCGAACGTGAAGACCTGGGCCCGGACTTCCGGACCTGGCTTCGCAGTTACGTAGCCGAGGAGATGCAGCAACGTTGAGCAGCGCCGCGACCCGCCCCACCGGCCCGGACCACCTCTGGTCGGTGGACGAGCACCTGGAGGACGTCCTCACCACCGTCCGTCCCCTCGAACCCATCGAGTTGCAGCTGCTCGACGCCCAGGGCTGCGTCCTGGTCGACGACATCACGGTGCCGGTCTCCCTGCCACCGTTCGACAACAGCTCCATGGACGGGTACGCGGTGCGGGTCGCGGACATCGCGGGCGCCAGCGAGGAGTTCCCGGCCGTCCTGGAGGTCGTCGGGGACGTCGCGGCGGGCGCGGCCGGCCTGGTCCGGGTCGGCCCCGGTGAGGCGGCCCGCATCATGACCGGCGCTCCGCTGCCGCCCGGCGCCGAGGCCGTCGTCCCCGTCGAGTGGACCGACGGCGGGCTCGGTGAGGGGCCGGTGAGCGGGATGCGGGCGCGCAGCCTGTCACCCGAGGGCGCCGAGGGGCAGGTACGCGTGCACCGCCCTGCCGAGGCACGGGCGCACGTGCGCGCCAAGGGCAGCGACGTGAAGGCCGGGGACCTCGCCCTGGGGGCCGGGACGGTCCTCGGCCCGCCGCAGATCGCGCTGCTCGCCGCGATCGGCCGGGGCAGCGTACGCGTGCGCCCGCGTCCGCGCGTGGTCGTCCTGTCCACGGGCAGCGAACTCGTCCAGCCCGGCGAGGAGCTGGGCCACGGCCAGATCTACGACTCCAACAGCTTCTCCCTCACCGCGGCGGCGCGGGACGCGGGGGCCATCGCCTACCGGGTGGGCGCCGTCGCCGACGACGCCGAGACCCTCCGGTCCACCATCGAGGACCAGCTCATCCGTGCCGACCTGCTGGTGACCACCGGCGGGGTGAGCGTCGGGGCGTACGACGTCGTCAAGGAGGCGCTGTCGCACGTCGGCGACGAGGACGAGGCGGGCAGTGGCATCGAGTTCCGCAAGCTCGCCATGCAGCCCGGCAAGCCCCAGGGCTTCGGCTCCATCGGCCGCGACCACACGCCCCTGCTGGCCCTGCCCGGCAACCCGGTGTCGTCGTTCGTCTCCTTCGAGCTGTTCGTCCGCCCCGCGATCCGCACGCTGATGGGCCTCGAGGACGTCCACCGGCCCCGCACCCGGGCGACCCTGAGGTCGGACAAGGCGCTCGGCTCGCCCAAGGGGCGCCGGCAGTTCCTGCGCGGGACCTACGCCGACGGCGAGGTGACCCCCGTGGGCGGCTCCGGCTCCCATCTGATCGCGGCGCTGGCGCGCGCCGACGCGCTGATCGTCGTCCCCGAGGACGTGGAGTCCGTCGAGCCGGGCACCGAGGTGGAGGTCGTCCTGCTCGGCTGAGCGCTCGCACAGGGGTCCTGGCCCGGTGCCCGCCCCGACTTGGCGGTACCGTGTCGCGCACAGCAGGCCCGTGCGCCGCACCGCGACGGGCCCGGACCGGGAGCGCCACACACCATGACCGTGCCATCCCGGGGGGAGACCCCCGGAACCTCCGCGCAGGACCGACTGACGCACATCGACGAAGCGGGCGCGGCCCGCATGGTCGACGTGTCCGGCAAGGACGTGACCGCGCGCACCGCCCGCGCCGGCGGCCGCGTCCTCGTCTCACCCCGCGTGGTCGAGCTGCTGCGCGGCGAGGGGGTGCCCAAGGGGGACGCCCTGGCCACCGCGCGCATCGCGGGCATCATGGGCGCCAAGCGCACCCCTGATCTGATCCCGCTCTGTCACCCGTTGTCGGTGTCCGGTGTGAAACTGGACCTGTCGGTCGCGGACGACGCCGTGGAGATCCAGGCCACCGTGAAGACGACGGACCGTACAGGCGTCGAGATGGAGGCCCTCACCGCGGTGACGATCGCCGCGCTCACCGTGATCGACATGGTCAAGGCGGTCGACAAGGGAGCGGTCATCACGGACGTACGGGTGGAGGAGAAGACGGGCGGCAAGTCGGGCGACTGGAGCCGGGCATGAGCGGCGGGCCGTACCGCGCGCTGGTCGTGACCGCGTCCCACCGCGCGGCCGCAGGCGTCTACGAGGACCGGGGCGGACCGCTGATCGCGGAGGGCCTCGAGAGGTTCGGGTTCACCGTCGACGGGCCGCGGGTCGTGCCCGACGGGGACCCGGTGGAGACGGCGCTGCGGGAGGCCGTGGCGGCCGGATTCGATGTCGTCGTCACCACCGGAGGCACCGGCATCTCGCCCACCGACCGCACGCCCGAGGCGACCCGGAAGGTGATCGAGCACGAGGTGCCGGGCATCGCGGAGGCCATCCGGGCGTTCGGTCGGGAGAAGGTGCCGACCGCCGCGCTCTCCCGGGGACTGGCCGGGGTGGCGGGGCGGACGCTCATCGTCAACCTGCCGGGTTCCACCGGCGGGGTGCGGGACGGCCTGGCCGTCCTGGAGCCGCTGCTGGTGCACGCCGTCGACCAGATGCGCGGCGGCGACCACCCCAGACCCGGCGCCACCAGTGGGGGTGCGAGCTGAACAGCCCGTCCTGGCCCGCCGTACTGGTGGACGGCGATGTCGTCCTCCGGCCGATAAAGCTGCGCGACCAGCGGGCATGGCGTGAGGTGAACCGGCGCAACCGGGACTGGCTGCGCCCCTGGGAGGCGACCATTCCGCCGCCCACGCCGAGCGGGCCGATCGTGCACCGGCCGACCTACCGCCAGATGGTCCGGCACCTGCGGTCGGAGGCCAACGCGGGCCGGATGCTGCCGTTCGTCATCGAGTACCAGGGGCGGCTCGTCGGGCAGTTGACGGTCGCCGGGATCACCTGGGGATCGATGTGCTCGGGGCACGTCGGCTACTGGGTGGACGAGGCGGTGGCCGGGCACGGGGTGATGCCGACGGCCGTGGCCCTCGTGGTGGACCACTGTTTCCGCACCGTCGGGCTGCACCGCATCGAGGTGTGCATTCGCCCCGAGAACCGGCCCAGCCGACGCGTCGTGGAGAAACTCGGATTCCGCGAGGAGGGGCTGCGGCCGCGTTATCTCCACATCGACGGAGCCTGGCGCGACCACCTCGTCTTCGCGCTGACGGCGGAAGAAGTGCCCGAGGGGTTGCTCGGACGCTGGCAGCGGGCGCGCTCCGCGCAGGAGCGGCACACACCACACCCGGGGAATCACGCCCAGTCCGGAAATTGAATATGTGTTCGAAATTGATCGGTCGGCGACCGCCTGGAGGCATTCAATTCGCGACTTCGACGGTCCGGTGATCGCATCGGTCGCAAAAAAAGCTGGAAATATCAGCCAGATCGTGCGACACACCGGCCCAATTGGCGGATGGCCTCGCGCAAACCCCTCTACCGTGTGAGACGTGAGCAGCAGCGGCCTCATCTACGCAGTCATCGTCGGGGCCTGGGCCGCCTACTTGGTGCCGATGTGGCTCCGTAGGCAGGACGAGCTGAACGAGGCCCGTCCAACGGAACGCTTCAGCACCGCCATCCGGCTGCTGTCCGGACGGGCGGGAATGGAGCGCCGGTACGCCAAGGACCTGCGGGCGCGCTCCGCCCAGGAGGGGGAGCCGGCCTCCGGCGACCCGGACGCCGTCACCGACTCGGTGGACGTCCGGGCCTTCGCCGTGCCTCCGACCCGCCGTCAGGTACGCGCCGACGCCGAGCCGGAGACGTCCGGACGGACGGAACCGGCACGCGAGCAGTCCGTCATCCCGGCGCCCAAGTCCCCCTCCGCACCTATGTCGGGCACCGTCCCCGCGCAGAAACGTGTACCGGCCCCGCGGCGCACACCCTCGGCGCAGGCGTCCGCGGCGCGCGCTCAGCGCTCGAAGGTGCTCGCGCGACGCCGGCGCACCACCGTGATGCTCTTCCTCGCCTTCACGCTCGGCGCGATCGTCGCCGCCGTCGGCGGCCTCGCCTTCCTGTGGGCGCCCGGCGTGCCCGCGGTACTGCTCAGCGGGTACATCGCCTACCTGCGCTCCCAGGAGCGCCGTCGCTTCGCCTACCAGATGGACCGCCGGAGCGCCGAGATCGCGGCCCAGCGCCTGCGCGAGCGTCAGCCGCGCCGGCGCGCGCCGCTCGACGCGGGGTCCGGCGCCGACGTACCGGACGAGGGGCCACACACCGAGACCGACCCCGGCCTCTCCGCGCTCGCCGCGGACCGTCGCGCCCTCGTCGAGCAGACCGACCACGCCGAGTGGGTGGACCAGCAGCGTGAGCGGCAGCGGCGGCCCGGGCACGGGGACAGCTGGGACCCGGTGCCGGTACCGCTGCCGACGTACGTGACCGCACCGGTCGCGCCGCGGGCCACCTCCGACGTGGACCTGGGCGCGCCCGACACCTGGAGCTCGGCGCGTTCCAGCTCGGTCGCACCGGAGCAGGAGGCCGGCCACGCGCCCGAGGCCGACACGGACCATGCGGTGCCCGAGTCCGAGGACAAGCCGGCGGACGGCCGCAGCGACGCCCGCCGCGCCGCCTCCGCACGACGGGCTCGCGGGCGCGGACGCACGCCCCTCTTCGATCAGTACGAGGACGGTGGCCGCCCCCGCGCGGCCAACGAGTGACGGCCGTCACGCCGCTGGAACCCCGCCCCTGACCAGTCAGGGAACGGATTTCCAAGCACCCCGACGGGGATGCTAGAGTTTCCCTCGTTGCAAGGGCCTGTGGCGCAGTCCGGTAGCGCACCTCGTTCGCATCGAGGGGGCCAGGGGTTCAAATCCCCTCAGGTCCACGCATCGTGAAGCCCCAGTCGGCATTGGCCGACTGGGGCTTCGTCGTGTCTACAGCTGCTTCGCGTAGCAGCGGCTCTCCTCGTAGTGGCGGTAGTAGCCGAACTTGGTGCAGGGCTCGTAACCGCACGACGTGTACAGGGCGATGGCCTCCGGCTGCTTGGTGCCGGTCTCCAGGACCATGCGGACACGGCCGGCTGCCCGGGCGTCCTCCTCCAGGGCCGTGAGCATGCGGCGGGCGAGGCCCAGGCCACGCATCTCCGCGACGACGAACATCCGCTTCAGCTCGGCGTCGCCGTCCTCGTTGCCCTCCCCGTTGCTGTCCTGGCTGCGCCAGCCCCCGGTGGCCACGGGCCGGTCGTGCTCGTCGTAGGCGATCAGGTACACACCGCGGGGCGGGTCGAAGTCGGCGGCGTCCAGGGCCGTGGCGTCGCCGCCGTCGCCGTAGCGCAGGTGGTACTCGGCCTGGACCTCGTCGTTGAGCTTGACGGCGTCGGGGTGATCGAAACGAACGCGACGTATATTCATGCTGGGCATCGTACTTCTATGCAAACGGTGGGAATGCGGTCCTCGACCAGTGTGCCGGTATCGTGCCCTGGTGCTGACTGTGACCTCGGTGAACGTGAACGGGCTGCGGGCTGCCGCGAAGAAGGGCTTCGTGGAGTGGCTCGCCCAGACCTCCGCGGACGTCGTCTGCCTGCAGGAGGTGCGTGCCGAGCCGCACCAGCTGCCCGAGGAGGTCCGGCAGCCCGACGGATGGCACGTCGTGCACGCCCCGGCCGCCGCCAAGGGCCGCGCGGGTGTCTCCCTCTACACACGGCGCGAGCCCGACCGCGTCCGGGTCGGCTTCGGCTCGGCCGAGTTCGACGGCGGCGGCCGCTACGTCGAGGCCGACCTGCCCGGCGTCACCGTCGCCTCCCTCTATCTGCCCTCCGGCGAGGTCGGCACCGAACGCCAGGAGGAGAAGCTCCGCTTCATGGGCGAGTTCCTCGCCCACCTCAAGCAGTTGCGGGAACGGGCCGCCGCCGACGGGCGCCACGTGGTCGTCTGTGGCGACTGGAACATCGCCCACCAGCAGGCCGACCTCAAGAACTGGCGCGGCAACACCAAGAACTCGGGCTTCCTGCCCGAGGAGCGGGAGTGGCTCGGCCGGGTGTACGCCCCGGAGGACGGCGGCTACGTCGACGTCCTACGCGCCCTGCACCCGGAGGTGGAGGGACCGTACACGTGGTGGTCGTACCGGGGGCGGGCGTTCGACAACGATTCGGGATGGAGGATCGACCTCCACGTTTCCACGCCGGGGCTCGCGGCCAGGGCGGTCAAGGGGTACGTCGAGCGCGCGGCCACGCACGCCGAGCGGTGGTCCGACCATGCGCCGGTGACCGTCGTGTACGACCTGTAGGGGCGGACGGGGCCGCGGCTCAGTCCTGTTTCCTCATCCGCCGGTCCAGCGCCAGGGACAGTTCCGCCTCCACCACGCTCCGCGCCAGGGGGCGCAGGCGGTGGAGGTCGTCCTCCGTGGTGTGGCGCAGGATCAGGGCGGTGAAGAGTTCCGCCAGGGCGTCGGCGTGTTCGCGGACGCGCTTGCCCGCCGTCAGGACCTCGGCGAGCGGGATGCCCTCGCGGACCAGGGCGGAGGAGACGTCCAGCAGGCGGCGGCTGATGTGGACGATCTCGTCGCCGTCGGTGCCGAGGTAGCCCAGGTCCATGGCGGCCGCGAGGTTCTCGGGGGTGACCTCGCCCTCGAAGCGGGCGGCGAGTTCCTCGGGGGTGAGGCGGACCGGCTCCTCCTCGGTGGGGGTGCCGACGCCGAGGAGGTCGGCGACGCCGCGGCCCTGGTCGAGGGCCTCCGCGAGTTCCGCGATCCCGGTGAGGGTGTGGCCGCGTTCCAGGAGTGCCGCGATCGTGCGCAGGCGGGCCAGATGGTGGTCGTCGTACCAGGCGATGCGGCCCTCGCGGCGGGGCGGCGGGATCAGCTTGCGCTCGCGGTAGAAGCGCAGGGTGCGCACGGTGATGCCGGCCAGGCGGGCCAGCTCCTCCATGCGGTATTCACGCGGTTCGCCGGTCTGCCCGCCGCCCTGCTCGTCCTTGTGTCCGCCGTCGTCTGCCACGCCCGCAGCCTATGTTGTACCGCCGGTACCCGCGGCGGAGCCGCTGATGCAAACAGCCCTTCCCGCCCCCTACCGCTCGGTACGGAGCTGCTCTACAGTCCCATTGCGCCAGTGTTCACTGGCAGAATCCAAGGTGATGCGTGGAGGCTTCGGGATGGCCGAGCACGAGCATGTTCGAGTGGCGGTGATCGGGTCCGGGTTCGGCGGTCTCGGGGCCGCCGTGCGGCTGCGCCGGGAGGGGATCACCGACTTCGTCGTCCTGGAGCGGGCCGACAGCGTCGGCGGCACCTGGCGGGACAACAGTTACCCCGGGTGCGCCTGTGACGTCCCGTCCCATCTGTACTCCTTCTCCTTCGCGCCCAACCCGGACTGGCCGCGCACCTTCTCCGGGCAGGAGCACATCCGCGCCTATCTGGAGCACGTCACCGACGTCTTCGGGCTGCGCCCGCACATCCGCTTCGGCGCTGAAGTGAAGATGATGAGGTGGGACGGCGAGCAGCTGCGGTGGGAGATCGAGACCGCGCGCGGGACGCTGAGCGCCGATGTCGTCGTGTCCGCGACCGGGCCGCTGTCCGACCCGAAGATCCCCGGGATCCCCGGACTCGAGTCCTTCCCGGGCACGGTGTTCCACTCGGCCCGCTGGGACCACGACTACGACCTGAGCGGTAAGCGCGTGGCCATGGTCGGCACCGGCGCCTCCGCCATCCAGATCGTGCCCGCCATCCAGCGCCGGGTCGGCCGGCTCACCCTCTTCCAGCGCACCCCGGCCTGGGTCATGCCCCGGGTGGACCGGGCCATCAGCGGCGCCGAGCGCCGGCTGCACCGGGCGCTGCCCTTCACCACCCTGCTCCGGCGCGGTCTGCTGTGGGGGATGAGGGAGCTGCAGGTGCAGGCGTTCACCAAGCATCCCGACGAACTCGGCCTGGTCGAGCGGCTCGCCAGGCGCAACATGGCCCGCGCCGTGAAGGATCCGGCCCTGCGCGCCAAGCTCACCCCCGACTACCGCATCGGTTGCAAGCGGATCCTGCTGTCCAGCGAGTACTACCCGGCGCTGGCCCAGCCGAATGTGGACGTCGTCGCGAGCGAGCTCAGCGAGATCCGGGGCTCGACCGTGGTCGCCGCCGACGGCAGCGAGGCCGAGGTCGACGCGATCATCTTCGGTACGGGCTTCCACGTCACGGACATGCCCATCGCCGAGCGCGTGGTCGGCGCGGACGGCGTCACGCTCGCGGAGTCCTGGAAGAACGGCATGCAGGCGCTGCGCGGCGCCTCGGCCGCCGGGTTCCCCAACTGGATGACGATCATCGGGCCCAACACCGGCCTCGGGAACTCCTCCATGATCCTCATGATCGAGTCCCAGCTGAACTACATGGCCGACTACCTGCGCCAGCTCGACGTCCTCGGCGGCCGCAGCGCCCTCGACGCCCGGCCTGCCGCCGTCGACGCGTGGAACCGCGAGGTCCAGGAGCGCATGCGACGCACCGTGTGGAACACCGGCGGCTGCACCAGCTGGTACCTCGACGCGAGCGGCCGCAACACCACCATCTGGCCCGGTACGACATCGGAGTTCCGGCGCGCGACCCGGCGGGTGGACCTCGCGGAGTACGAGGTCATTCGGAAGACCGGCGCGCAGGAGACCGGCGCGGAGGAGGCCCGCGCGGAGGAGGCCCGCGCGAAGGAGACCGGCGCGCCCTCGCGCACCACCTCCGCGCCCGCCGCCGGAACCCAGCAGAGCGAGGCCGCCGTATGAGCCGCATCGCCTCCGTGTCCACCGGACCCTACGCGCCGCCCGCCCCCTCACGCACCCTCACCGTCGTCTCCGCCGACGGCGCGCGTCTGCACGTCGAGGTGCACGGGCCCGAGAATGCGCCCGCTGTCGTCCTCTCCCACGGCTGGACCTGTTCGACCGCCTTCTGGGCGGCGCAGATACGGGAGTTGACGCGCGACCACCGGGTGATCGCGTACGACCAGAGGGGGCACGGGCGCAGTCCGGCGAGCCCCGCGTGCACCACCCAAGTGCTGGCGGACGACCTGGAGGCGGTGCTCGCGCAGACGCTGGAACGCGGGGAGAAGGCACTGGTCGTCGGCCACTCCATGGGTGGGATGACGATCATGGCCGCCGCCGCGAGCCCCCGCTTTCGTGAACACGCCGCCGCCGTCCTGCTGTGCAGCACGGGCAGTTCCCGGCTGGTCGCGGAGTCGCTCGTGCTTCCCTTGCGCGCCGGGCGCGTACGCACCTGGATCACCGGGCACATTCTCGGTTCACGCGCCCCTCTCGGACCGGTCACACCCCTCGCGAAGCGCATCCTCAAGTACGGCACCATGGGCGCCGGTTCCGCCCCGCACATGGTGGAGGCGTGTGCGCGGATCGTGCACGCCTGCCCGCGCGCCGTACGCCACGGCTGGGCCGGTGTGCTCGCGGCGCTCGACCTCGATCACGGCGTACGGGAGTTGCGCGCACCCACCGAGGTGGTGCACGGCGCCTGCGACCGGCTCACGCCCCCCGTGCACGCCCGCACGCTGGTGGCCGCGCTGCCCCACTGCATCGGCCTCACCGAACTGCCCGGCGTCGGCCACATGACCCCGATCGAGGCTCCCGATCTGGTCACCGGCAGGATCCGGGAACTCGTCACCACGTACGTCACGGGGAACCCCCCGGCGGCACAGCCGCAGCCCCACCCCACCCCCGTGCAGCAGATCAAGGAGGGCGCATGAGCAGGGTCAGCCTCGAAGGGCAGGTCGCCGTCGTCACCGGAGCGGCCCGCGGCGTAGGCGAGTTGCTCGCCCGCAAGCTCTCCGCGCGCGGCGCCAAGGTCGCGTTGGTCGGACTGGAGGAGGAGGCGCTCAAGGCGGTCTCCGAGCGTTTGCACAGCGACAGCGCCCACTGGTACGCGGACGTCACCGACCACGAGGCGATGAGCCGGGTGGCGCAGGAGGTCAAGGAGCGCTTCGGCAAGGTCGACATCCTCGTCGCCAACGCCGGTGTGGCGACCGGCGGACCCTTCGCCGACTCCGATCCGCAGGCCTGGCGGCGGGTGATCGAGGTCAATTTGATCGGTTCGGCGGTGACCGCGCGCGCGTTCCTGCCGGTGCTCACCGAGAGCCGTGGCTATCTGCTGCAGATCGCCTCGCTCGCCGCGATCACCCCGGCGCCGATGATGACGGCGTACTGCGCCTCCAAGGCGGGCGTGGAGGCGTACGCGCACAGTCTGCGCGCCGAGGTCGGCTACCAGGGCGTGCGCGTCGGTGTCGCGTACCTGTCCTGGACCGACACCGACATGGTGCGCGGCGCGGACCAGGACGAGGTCATGCGCGAGCTCAGGCAGCGGCTGCCGTGGCCGTCGAACAAGACCTACCCGCTGGGCCCGGCGGTGGACCGGATCGTGGCCGGGATCGAGCGGCGCTCGGCGCACGTGTACGGGCAGTGGTGGCTGCGCGGCATGCAGGGTGTGCGCGGATACCTGCCGGCGCTCATCGGCACGGTCGGCCAGCGCGAGATGCGGCGGTTCGCGCCGCGGCTGCAGGGGATGCGCTCCGGACTCGTCGGCGCAGGTGGAGAGGCCGACGAGGCGGCCCGCGCTACGCACCGTAACTGATCGACGTGCACTCCGTGTTCCCCCGTGTGAATCTGGTCGAGGCCCCACTGAGGGGTCGAACCCCCCACCCCCACCCACTACGGGAGTGAACCCACATGGGTATGAAGGACAAGTCGAACGAGTGGCAGGACCAGGGCAAGCAGAAGCTCGGCGAGACCCGTGAGCGGACCGGCCAGCAGGGCCAGCCGCAGCGTGGCCAGCAGCAGCGCGGCAGCCAGCCGCAGCGTGGCAGCCAGCCGCAGCGTGGCCAGCAGCCCGAGCGCGGTCGCCAGAACTTCCGTGACATCGAGGACACGGAGCAGGAGATGGAGGACCGCTTCGACCAGGACTACGACGCCTAGTCGCTGCGCTCGGCTTTGACCGGGGACGTGGGGTGCCCTTCTTTCGAGGCACCCCACGTTCCTTGTGCTGCCGGTGCGTTGCCGGGTGCGGCGCCGTGGGAGCGGCTCGCGCGGTTCCCCGCGCCCTTTGACGTCGCCATCCTTGACGCGTACCGCTCGTGGTCAGGTGGACCGCGGTGGCAGTTTCGGCCGGGAGCGGTTCGGTACGTCGCTGTAGTCCGGGGGGACCGCCGCCGGGTTGGTCTCCAGGAGCTCCAGGGCCAGTTGGACCGCGTCGTCGAGCTGGGCGTGGCGGCCCTCGGCCCAGTCCAGGGGGGTGCGCTGGATCTCCAGGTCGGGGGCGACGCCGTGGTTCTCCACGGACCATCCGTAGGCGTCGAACCAGGCGGCGTTCATCGGGACCGTGATCACCGTGCCGTCGCCGAGGCGGTGCCTGCCAGTCATGCCGACGACTCCGCCCCAGGTGCGCTGCCCGACGACCGGCCCGAGCTTCAGGAGCTTGAAGGCGGCGGTGATCATGTCGCCGTCGGAGGAGGTCGCCTCGTCCGCCAGGGCCACCACCGGGCCCCGGGGCGCGTTCGAGGTGTACGACACCGGCTGCGCGTTCCGGGTCAGGTCCCAGCCCAGGATTTTCCGGGAGAGCTTCTCGATGACGAGTTCGCTGATGTGCCCGCCCGCGTTGCCGCGCACGTCCACGAGCAGCGCGGGCCGCGACACCTCCATGCGCAGGTCCCGGTTGAACTGGGCCCAGCCCGAGCCGCCCATGTCGGGGATGTGCAGGTAGCCGCACTTGCCGCCGCTCAACTCCCGGACGACCTCCCGGCGCTTGGCGACCCAGTCCTGGTAGCGCAGCGGCCGGTCGTCGATGAGCGGGACGACGGCGACCCGCCGGGGCCGCCCCGCCCCGCCCTCCGGGGTCGCGGCCGGGATGAAGGTCAGCTCCACGGTCGTACCGCCCGAGCCCGCGAGCAGCGGATACGGTCCCGCCACCGGGTCGACCGGACGGCCGTCCACGTGGGTCAGTACGGCGCCCTCGCGGATGCCCGTCCCGGCCAGCGGCGAGCGCGCCTTGGAGTCCGACGAGTCGCCGGGAAGGATGCGCTTGACCATCCAGCCCCCGTCCCGGCGTACGAAGTTGGCGCCGAGCAGGCCCTGCCAGCGCTGGTAGTGGGGCGGGCCCTCGTTGCGGCGGGCGGCGGTGACGTAGGCGTGGGACGTGCCCAGCTCGCCCAGCACTTCGCGCAGCAGGTCGGCGAACTCGTCGGGGGAGGCGACCCGTTCCACCAGCGGCCGGTACTGGTCGAGCACCGCGTCCCAGTCGATGCCGCACATGCCGGGTTCCCAGAAGTAGGCGCGGGTGAGCCGGCCGGCCTCCTCGTACGCCTGGCGCCACTCGGCGGGCGGGTCGACCTCGTGCAGGATGCGGCGCAGGTCGATCCACACGGTCGTGTCAGCGTCGCCGGACTCGGTCGACGGCACCGCCCGCAGATCGCCCTCGTCGACCACCACCAGGCGGGTGCCGTCCCCGCTCACCGCGAACCAGTCGAGGTGGTCGACGAGTTCGGACTTCTTCGCCTTGGCGATGTTGAAGTACTCCAGTGTCGGCCGTCCGCTGATGTCGGCCGGGTTGGCGAAGGTCTCGCCCAGCGCGCCGGAGATGGGCCAGCGCAGCCAGACCAGGCCGCCGCCCGCCACCGGGTACAGCGCAGAGTACTTGGAGGCGATGACCGGGAACGGCGTCACCCGGTTCTCCAGGCCCTCCACCTCCACGGTCACCGTGCCGCCCTCGCCGGTCTCCTCGTCCTCGACGGGGTCGAGCCCGCCCGCGGCCGGCCGGCCCTCGGGGTTCAGGGCGAACGGGGACGGGGTCGCGGAGGACAGCGGGACCAGGTAGGGGCGGCAGCCCAGCGGGAAGGACAGGTCGCCGGTGTGGACGTCGTACACCGGGTCGAAGCCGCGCCAGGACAGGAAGGCGAGGTAGCGGCCGTCGCGCGTGAAGACGGGGTTCTCGTCCTCGAAACGGCCGTTGGTGACGTCCACGATGAGCCGGTCCTTGATGCGGGCCAGCTTGATCTGCCGCAGCGAGCGGCCGATGCCCGGGTGGGACCAGGTGAGCCAGGAGCCGTCCGGGGAGAAGGCGAGGTCGCGGACGGGCCCGTTGATGGACCGGATCAGCTCGGTGACCCGGCCCTCGGAACCGCCCGGGCCCCGGGTGTCCGCGGCGACACCCTCACCGGCGCCTTCCGTGCCTTGCGTGGCCGCCGTGCCTTCCGCGCTCTCCGTGCCTTGCGTGCCCGCCGTGCTCTCCGCGCTTTCCGTGCCCGCCGTGCCCTCCGCGCTCTCTGTGCCCGCCGTGCCTTCCGCGCTCTCCGGGATCTCCGCCTCTTCCGTCGCATCGATCAGCAGCAGCCGTCCGTCGTGCGACGCGATCGCCATCCGCTCGCCCAGCGGGTCGGACACCATCTCCAGGACCCGGCCCAGCTCGCCCGAGGCGAACCGGCGTGGCGGGCGGTCGCCGCTGGCGCGGGGCAACTGGGCGATCTCGAGGGCGTCCTCGCCCTCGGTGTCCGTCACGTACGCCACCTGCCCGGTGGAGCCGAGCATCTCCGGCAGCCGGACCCGCACGCCGGGCGTGTCCGTGATCGTGCGGGCCGGTCCGTCCCGGTGCGTGAGCCAGTACAGGCTGCCGCGTACGACGACGGCGCTGGCGCGCCCGGTCTCGTCCACGGAGATGCCGTCCACGTGCTGGGCGGCCGGCACCTGGTACCTGCGGCGTCCCGGGCGCGGGCCGCTCAGCCGGATGTCGAGCTTGCGCGGCACGGCGTCCGGGGCGAAGTCGTCCACCAGCCACAGGTCGCCCGCGCACTGGTAGACCACCCGGGTGCCGTCGCTGGAGGCGTTGCGGGCGTAGAAGGCGTCGTGGTCGGTGTGGCGGCGCAGGTCGGAGCCGTCGTAGGCGCAGGAGTAGAGGTTGCCGACGCCCTCGTGGTCGGAGAGGAAGGCGATCCGGCCGGCGACGAACATGGGGGCGTCCAGGTGGCCGCCGATGTCCGGCAGCAGCCGCTGCCCGTGCAGCCACAGCCGGCCCATGGCGCCGCCCCGGTACCGCTTCCACGAGGCCGGTTCGTGCGGCGGGGTGCCGGTGAGCAGCAGGGTCTTGTGCTGCCCGTCGAGGTCGGCGACCTGGATGTCGGAGACCGGGCCCCAGGGCAGTTTGCGGCCGGGGTCGCCGTCGGTGGACACCTTGTAGGCCCAGGTGAAGTACGAGAAGGGCTCGCCGTGGGAGGCGACGGCGAGGATGTCGCTCCTCCCGTCCTCCTCCGCGGGCGTCCAGCCGCAGACCTGGGTGTCGACGCTTCCCCAGTAGGTCAGCTGCCGCGCGGGTCCGCCGTCGACGCCGACGAGGTGGATCTCGGGGACGAGGCTGCGCCAGGTCGTGTACGCGATGAGGCGGCCGTCGGGGGAGAAGCGGGGGTGTCCGGCCTTGGCGCGGTCCACGGTGAGCCGCCAGGCGCGGCCCGGGGCGTCGAGTGGGGCCACCCAGAGGTCGTCCTCGGCCACGAAGCACAGCAGGTCGCCGTTGAGGTGGGGAAGGCGCAGACAGCTCACCTCCCCATGCTTTTCCGGCCCAGGTGGCCCGGCAACTTATGCGGAACCGACAGCCGTGAGCCAGGACACGTACGAAACCGTTTCGTTTCGAAAGCTCGCGGAGTATCTTCGTGGGCATACGAAGAAGGCAGGCTACGGAGCGGGAAGGTGAGTGGCATGACCGAGGCTGTCGCAACGGCGCGTCGCAGTCGGATCACGCCCGAGCGCGAGGCCGAGTTGTACGAGGCCGTGCTCGACCTGCTCCGGGAAGTCGGCTACGACGCCCTCACCATGGACGCCGTGGCGGCCCGCACCCGGTCCAGCAAGGCCACGCTCTACCGCCAGTGGGGCGGCAAGGCCGAGCTGGTGGCGAAGGCGGTGCGGCACAACAAGCCGGGCACTTCCGCCGACGAGATCGACACCGGGTCGCTCAAGGGCGATCTGCACGCGCTCACGCTGCGTGCGGACGACTGCGAGATGGAGCAGAACTCCGCACTGATGCGGGGCCTGGCCATGGCGACCCACTCCAACCCGGACCTCCTGCGGGCGTTCCGGGACCATCTGATCGAGCCGGAGATGGCGGAATTCCGCCACGTCCTGCAACGGGCGGTCGACCGGGGCGAGGTCCGTGCGGACAACCCGGCGATCGAGTTCGTGATGCACATGATGATCGGCGGGTTCGCCGCCCGCACGCTGATCGACGAGCAGCCGCCGACCCAGGCCTTCCTTCTGTCGTACATCGACGCCGTGGTCCTCCCCGCCCTCGGCGCCCCCACCGGCTGAACCCTCTCCCCGGCAAGCCCACCACCTGACGTCACCGCTCACGTCGTCGGGCTGATCACCCCTGCCCTGATGAACCCCACGACCTGACCGGGAGTACGCCTCCGTGGCCACGTTCCTCTACAAACTCGGCCGTCTCGCCTTCCGGCGACGGCACTTCGTCGCCCTCATATGGGTCGCGCTGCTCACCCTCGCCGGGGTGGGCGCCGCCTCCGCGCCGGCCGCCGGCAACTCGTCCTTCTCCATTCCCGGAACCGAGGCCCAGAAGGCTTTCGACCTGCTGGAACAGCGCTTCCCCGGCATGATCGCCGACGGCGCGACCGCACGGGTCGTCTTCAAGGCGCCGAGCGGCGAGAAGATGACGGACAAGCACAACAAGGCCACCGTCCGCAGGACGGTGCAGGAGCTTCGGTCCGGCTCCGAGGTCGCCTCCGTCGCCGACCCCTACACCGGACACGCCGTCAGCAAGGACGGCACGATCGCCTACGCCTCGGTGAAGTACGAGGTCTCCGGCATGGAGCTGAGGGACTCCTCCAAGGACGCCCTGAAGGAGACCGCGCGGGACGCGCGGGACGCCGGACTCACGGTCGAGATCGGCGGTGACGCTCTCAGCGCGACCCCCGAGACCGGCTCCAGCGAGGTCATCGGCCTCGCGGTCGCCGCCGTCGTCCTCGTCATCACCTTCGGCTCGCTGCTCGCGGCCGGGTTCCCGCTGCTGACCGCGGTCATCGGCGTCGGCATCGGCGTCTCCACGATCACCGCGCTCGCCGGCGCTCTGGATCTCGGCACGACCACCTCCACCCTGGCGTCGATGATCGGTCTCGCCGTGGGCATCGACTACGCCCTCTTCATCGTCTCCCGCTACCGCTCCGAACTGGCCGAGGGCCGCGAGCGCGAGGAGGCGGCCGGCCGGGCCGTCGGCACGGCGGGCTCGGCGGTGGTGTTCGCGGGCCTGACCGTCGTCATCGCCCTGGTCGGCCTGTCCGTGGTCAACATCCCGATGCTGACCAAGATGGGCGTGGCGGCCGCGGGCACCGTGGCCATCGCGGTTCTCATCGCCCTCACCCTGATCCCCGCGCTGCTCGGCTACGCGGGCCGCAGGATCAAGCCGACCGGCGAGAAGAGCAGGCTGCTCGGCGGCGGCCGCAAGCGCGCGAACGCCGAGAAGCAGGGCCGCCCGAACATGGGCACCCGCTGGGCGAGCTTCGTCGTACGGCGTCCGGTCGCCGTCCTGCTGCTCGGTGTGATCGGCCTCGGCGCGGCGGCGGTCCCGGCCGCCTCCCTCGAACTGGGCCTGCCCGACGACGGCTCGCAGCCGACCTCCACCACCCAGCGCCGCGCCTACGACCTGCTGTCCGAGGGCTTCGGCCCGGGCTTCAACGGCCCCCTGATGGTCGTCGTCGACGCCAAGGACAGCGCTCGTCCCAAGGCGGCCTTCACCAAGGTCGGCGACGAGATCAAGCGTCTGAAGGACGTCGTCACGGTCACCCCGGCCACGCCCAACAAGGCGGGCGACACCGCGACGATCACCGTCATCCCGAACTCCAAGCCGTCCTCGGCCACCACCGAGGACCTGGTGCACGCCATCCGGGACAAGGGTGCGGACATCACGTCGGCGACCGATGCGAACGTGCTGGTCACCGGCTCGACGGCAATGAACATCGACGTCTCGCAGAGGCTGAACGACGCCCTGCTGCCGTACCTCGCCCTCGTGGTCGGCCTGGCCTTCCTCCTGCTGATCGTGGTCTTCCGCTCGATCCTCGTCCCGCTGAAGGCGGCCCTCGGCTTCCTGCTCAGCGTGATGGCGGCCCTCGGCGCCGTGGTCGCGGTCTTCCAGTGGGGCTGGCTGTCCGGCCTGATGAACGTCGAGCAGACCGGCCCCGTCATGTCGATGATGCCGATCTTCATGGTCGGTGTGGTCTTCGGTCTCGCCATGGACTACGAGGTGTTCCTCGTGACCCGCATGCGGGAGGCGTACGTCCACGGGGAGAAGCCCGGCCAGGCCGTCGTGACCGGCTTCCGGCACGGCGCACGGGTCGTCACGGCCGCCGCCGTCATCATGATCGCCGTCTTCTCCGGCTTCATCGGCTCCAGCGAGTCGATGGTCAGGATGATCGGCTTCGGCCTTGCCACCGCCGTCTTCTTCGACGCGTTCATCGTCCGCATGGCCATCGTCCCGGCGGTGCTCGCGCTGCTCGGCAAGAAGGCCTGGTGGCTGCCCGGGTGGCTGGACCGCGCCCTGCCCGACGTCGACGTCGAGGGCGAGGGTCTGCGCACGGCGCGGGACCACAGGGACGCCGACCCCGACGAGGAACGGGAGCTGGTACGCGCCTGAGGTACCGCTTCGGACGCAGACCAGCCGGTGAGGGATCCGTGGGGACGGGGCGCCCTCACCGGCTTCTTTTCCGACCGACCGTAACCCGGTCGCGTGCACCGTTCAGCCGCCGCTAGCGTGCCCCCATGACGACAGCCGCCACTGACGCCGGAGAAACCGGAGCCCACCCCTGTTTCGCCGAAGCCCTCCGCACGCTCGGGCTGGAGGACCTCCTCGCCCGTGTCCGCCGGTTCCCGGAGGCCACCCGTACCGCCGCCGAGGCCGCCGCCGCGATCGGGTGCGAGCTGAGCCAGATCTGCAAGTCGCTGGTCTTCGCGGCGGACGGGGTGCCGGTGCTGGTGCTGATGGACGGCGCCTCGCGCGTGGACGTGGAGCGCGTGCGCGAGGAGCTGGCGGCCGGGAAGGTCACCCGGGCCGACGCCGGTGTCGTACGCGAGACCACGGGGTACGCCATCGGCGGCGTACCGCCCTTCGGGCACCGCACCCGTACCCGTGTCCTCGCCGACCGCTCGCTGTGCGCGCACGACGTGGTGTGGGCGGCGGCCGGGACGCCGCACACGGTGTTCCCCATCGAGCCGAAGGCGCTCGTGGCCCACGCCGGTGCCGCACTGGTGGACGTGCGCGAGCAGACCGCGTGACGCCGCTGGTCACCGCGGCGGTTCTGCTCGCCGCGGTCACGCACGCCAGTTGGAACGCCATCGCGCACCGGATCACCGACAAGCTGGTCGGATTCACGCTGATCCTGGCGGGCGGGGTGCTCATCGGGCTGCTGCTGGCGCCGTTCGCCGCGTTCCCGGCGGCGGGGGCGTGGCCGTACCTGGTCGTCTCGGCGGCCATCCACCTGGTGTACGTCGTGCTGCTGATGACGTCGTTCCGGCTGGGCGACTTCGGGCAGGCCTACCCGATCGCGCGGGGCAGCGCGCCGCTGGTGGTGACCGTGTTCGCGGCCGTGTTCGCGCACGAGGTGCCGGACGGCTGGGCGGTGGCGGGAATCGCCCTGTCGTGTGCCGGCCTGACCGGCGTGGCGCTGTGGGGGCTGCGCGGTCGGCGGCCGAACTGGGCGGCGATCGGGGCCGCGCTCGCGACGGGGCTGTCCATCGCCTCGTACACGGTCGTCGACGGGCTCGGCGTGCGGGCCTCCGGAACCGCCCTCGGGTACACCGCCTGGCTGATGGTGGCGCAGGGCGTGACCATCCCGGCGTACGCCGTCTGCAGGCGCTGGCGGCGCGACACGGTGGCCGTTCTGCGCCCCTTCGCCGCTGTGGGCCTCCTCGGATCCGTCCTGTCCGTCTGCGCCTACGGCCTGGTCCTGTGGGCGCAGACCCGCGCCGAACTCGCCCCCATCGCCGCACTGCGCGAGTCCTCGATCATCGTCGGCGCGGCCATCGGCGCCCTGTTCTTCAAGGAGCGCTTCGGCGCCCCCCGGATCGCGGCGGCGGGCCTGATGGTGGTGGGCATCGGGCTGATGCTGCACGCCGGATAGCGGCCCCCAGCGCACGCCGCCGGGGTGGGCGTCTCGCGGACGGCCCGCGCAGGGTCTGCCGGCGGCGAGCCCGTCGGCGCGCTCGTGAGGGGGCGGCCGTACGAAGATGGGCCGGGACCACGAGGTACACGGGGTACGGGAGGCACACGAGGACCCCGAGGACAGGAACCGTACGACAGGGAGCCGTCAATGACCGACAAGCCGACCGTCAGCGTCCTGGGCACCGGCATCATGGGCGCCGCCATGGCCCGCAACCTCGCCCGCGCCGGACTCGGCGTCCGGGCCTGGAACCGCACCCGTGAGAAGGCCGAGCCGCTGGCCGCCGACGGGATCCGGGTCTCCGACACGCCCGCCGAGGCCGTCGAGGGCGCCGATGTCGTGCTGACCATGCTGTACGACGGCAACACCGCTCTGGACGTCATGCGCGAGGCCGCCCCGGCGCTGCGTCCGGGCGTCGTGTGGGCGCAGTGCACCACCGCCGGGATCGAACTGGTCGCCGATCTGGCCGACTTCGCCCGCGAGCACGGACTGACGTTCTACGACGCCCCCGTCCTCGGCACCCGCCAGCCCGCCGAGGCCGGTCAGCTGACCGTGCTGGCCGCCGGGCCCGAGGAGGGCCGCGCGACGGTCACGCCCGTTTTCGACGCGGTCGGCGCCAAGACGGTGTGGACCGGCGAGGACGGGGCCGCGGGCAGCGCCAGCCGGCTGAAGCTGGTCGCCAACAGCTGGGTCCTCGCGGCCACCGCGGCGGCCGGTGAGGTGCTGGCCCTCTCCAAGGGCCTCGGCGTCGACCCGCGGGACTTCTTCGACCTGATCGAGGGCGGCCCGCTCGACATGGCGTACCTGCGGTCCAAGGCCGCACTGGTGCTCGACGGGAAGCTGACCCCGGCGTCGTTCGCCGTGGCCACCGCCGAGAAGGACGCCCGGCTCATCGTCCAGGCCGGCGAGCGCAGCGGCGTACGGCTCGACGTCGCCGCCGCGACCGCCGAACGGCTCGCCCGGGCCGCCGCCCAGGGGCACGCCGAGGAGGACATGGCCGCCGCCTACTTCGCCAGCTTCGAGGAGGAGACCGACGAGAAGTCCGGCGGCTGAGGGGCCCCCAGGACGGCGAGCAGGCCTCCACGTGACGTTCGGGGCGCGCGGGAGCACCCTGGAATCAGCGGATTCGCGGAGGTGGTCGACATGACGAACAGCGTTGTGGGATGGCACATCGAGCTGGAGTTCCAGGAGGACGAACAGCACACGCGGGCGGTCGCCCTGGTGCGCTTGCCCGACGGCACAGAGGTCCGGGGCCACGGGCACGCCAGCCGTCACCGCGTCGACTCCAACCAGCCCCGGGTCGGCGAGGAGATAGCGGGTGCCCGCGCCCTCAACGAACTGGCCATGCAGCTGCTGACCAAGGCGCACGACGAGATCGACACGGAGTCCGGGCGGACCTCGCATCCGATCAACGTGTGAGGACGGGGGCCCTTACGGCGGAGTCACGCCGAAGTCCTTCACCCGAGCGTCTTGCGCACCGCCCGCACCAGCGCCTGGGCCCTCGGGTCCGCCGTGACGCGCTTCCTGAAGCCGTTGGTGACGTAGCCGAGGGCGATGCCCGTCTCCGGGTCGGCGAACGCGAGAGTGCCGCCCCGGCCCGGGTGCCCGAAGGAGCCGGCGCGGAGCAGCGGCGACGCGCTGCCGTGCAGCATGTACCCGAGGCCGAACCGGGTGCCCACCACGAGGACCCGGTCCGGTCCAGCGGACTGCTCGGCGCGGGCCAGTTCCATGGTCCGCGGGGTGAACAGGCGTGTGCCGCCGTCCACCTCGCCGATGAGTGAGGCGTAGAAGCGGGCCAGGCCGTCGGCGGTGGCGATGCCGTTGGAGGCGGGCAGGGCGGCCGCGCGGTAGGCGGCCGCGTTCTCGTCCGGGAGCGGGGTGATCGCGGCGAAGGCACGCCGGGTGAGGGAGTCGGGGTCGGCATAGGCCTCGGCGACCGCACGCTTGGGGCGGGTCCTGAGCGCGCCGGCCGTCTCGGGTGCCTCCAGGGGGCCGACGCGGCCCACGCGCGCCTGCTCCGCCTGCGGCAGGCCGAGCCACAGGTCGGCGCCGACGGGCGCGGCGATCTCCTCGGCGATCCAGTCGCCGGCCGGTCGCCCGGTGACCCGCCGGACCAGCTCGCCGGTGAGCCAGCTGTAGGTCTGCGCGTGGTAGCCGTGGGCCGTGCCCGGCTCCCATACCGGCGCCTGCGCGGCGACGGCCGCCGCCCCGAGGTCCGGGTCGGCCGCCTCCTCGGGGGGCAGCGGACGGTCCAGGACCGGTACGCCGGCGCGGTGGGCGAGCAGGTGCCGGACGAGTGTGAGCTCCTTGGCGGCCGCCTTGTACTCGGGCCAGTACTCACCCACGGGGGCGTCCAGGTCCAGCTCGCCGCGCTGGTGCAGCAGCAGGAGTGCGGCGGCGGCGACGCCCTTGGTCGCGGAGCGCACGATCTGCGCGGTGCCCGGCTCCCAGGGGGCGGTGGCGGCGGAGCCGTCGACGTCCTTGGCACCCGCCCACAGGTCCACGACCTTGTGCCCGTCGCGGTAGACGGCGACGGCCGCTCCGCGCTCGCCCAGCAGCGCGAAGTTCGCCGCGAACGCCTGACCGGCTCGAAGCCCTCGGCCACCGTGCCGTTCACGCCCACATCCACGACCGGGTCCCTTCACTCGCTTGCGACTACGAGTGAAACACGGGGCTGTGGCCTTGGATTCCTTGGCCGGGTGGTGATATCGGCTACGGCCTGGCGTCCGGGAGCGGGGCTCAGCCCAGAAGTATCGTCACGTCGATGTTCCCGCGCGTCGCGTTCGAGTACGGGCACACCTCGTGTGCCGCGTCCACCAGCTTCGCCGCGATCTCCCGGTCCAGGACCGGGAGGGAGACGCTGAGGGCCACCGCGAGGCCGTAGCCGTGGTGCTTGTTGGGGCCGATGCCGACCTTCGCGGCCACCGTGGAACCGGTCAGGTCGTAGCCCGCGCGGTTGCCGACCAGGATCAGGGCGTTGTGGAAGCAGGAGCTGTAACCGGCCGCGAACAACTGCTCCGGGTTGGTGCCGTTGCCGTCGCCGCCCAGCTCCGGCGGCATCGCGACCTTCAGCTGGATCCGGCCGTCCTGACTGGTGACATAGCCGTCCCTGCCGCCGTGGGCGGTGGCCTCGGCGACGTACATGATCTTCGTCGGACGGGTGTCGACAGTCGGCTCGACACCGGTGTCGACTGCGGTGCCGTCGGTCATGGTTGGTCTCCCCCGGAAACGTGTGGCGCCCAAGTACATCGTGCACAAGGTACCGGCCGGTTGGCCTGCCTGCGCGACTAGGGGGTTGCAACCGTGGGTAACGCCCGATGAGCGCCTTGCAACCGTGGGTAACGTCCGATGGGCGCCACAGGAGTGGGGCGGGACAGGAGCGGCGCGGGACGGGAATGGGGTGCGACCGGAGTGGCGCGGGACCGGGAAGGGGCCGGAGCGGGCCAGGGACCGGGACCGGAGCGGGGCCGAGGGGGGATCAGCGCCGGTCGGCCGCCGCGTCGGCGCGCTCGGTGAGCTTCCACAGCTCCGCGCGCAACCGCTCGACCTCCGGGGCGTCGAGCCCCGTGGTCGTGAGCAGGGCACCGGGCACGCGCGCCGCGCGCTCCCTGAGCTGCTCTCCGCGCCCGGTGCACGCGACGAGCACCGAGCGTTCGTCGTCCGCCGCGCGCTCCCTGCGTACCAGACCTGCCCCCTCCAGCCGCTTCAGCAGCGGCGAGACGGTGCCGTAGTCGAGGCGCAGGGCGCCCGCAAGCTCCTTCACGCTGGTCTCGCCGCGCTCCCAGAGGACCAGCAGCACGAGGTACTGGGGATAGGTGAGCCCCAGGTCGTCGAGGAGCGGGCGGTACGCGGCGGTCACGGCGCGCTGGGCGGCGTACAGCGCGAAGCAGAGCTGGTCGCCCAGCAGCAGCGAACCGGTGGCCCCGTTGTCGTCTCGGTCGTCTTGACGCGTCACGCGCCCATTGTCACGGACTTCGGGTCGAACCCGAACGGCAGCTCCAGACGGTGCGCCCGCATCAGGGCGTCGTCGGAGAGCAGCTCGCCGGTCGGGCCGTCCGCCGCGATCACGCCGTCGCTGAGCACGAGCGAGCGCGGGCACAGCTCCAGGGCGTACGGCAGGTCGTGCGTGACCATGAGGACCGTCACGTCCAGGGAGCGCAGAATGTCGGCGAGTTCACGCCGGGAGGCCGGATCGAGGTTGGAGGAGGGCTCGTCCAGGACCAGGATCTCCGGCTCCATCGCGAGCACGGTCGCGACCGCGACCCGGCGCCGCTGGCCGAAGGACAGGTGGTGCGGGGGCCGGTCGGCGAAGTCCTGCATGCCCACCCGCTCCAGGGCCGTGCGCACCCGCTCCTCCAGCGCGGCCCCCTTGATCCCGGCTGCCGCCGGCCCGAACGCCACGTCCTCGCGCACGCTCGGCATGAACAGCTGGTCGTCGGGGTCCTGGAAGACGATGCCGACCTTCTGCCGGATCTCGGCCATGTGTCGCCCGCCGACCGGCAGCCCGGCCACGGTCACCGTGCCGGTGCCGCCGCCCAGGATGCCGTTCAGGTGCAGTACGAGGGTGGTCTTGCCGGCGCCGTTCGGGCCGAGCAGCGCGACCCGTTCGCCGCGTGCGAGGGAGAAGTCCACCCCGAACAGCGCCTGGTGACCGTCGGGGTAGGCGAAGGCGAGGCCGGAGACCTCCAGAGAAGCAGTACTCACAGGACCCATCCCAGCAGACAGACGACGAGGGCGGCACAGGGGAGCGCGAGAGCGTACGACCACTCGGCCCGGGACGCGGTCACCTCGTCGATGACCGGCATCGAACCGGCGTATCCCCGGCTCACCATGGCCAGGTGCACCCGCTCCCCGCGTTCGTAGGAGCGGATGAACAGCGCGCCGGCGGACTTGGCGAGCACCCCCCAGTGCCGGACGCCCCGGGCCTCGAAGCCGCGCGACTCGCGGGCGATCCGCATCCGGCGCATCTCGTCGGTGATGACGTCCCCGTAGCGGATCATGAACGAGGCGATCTGCACGAGCAGCGGCGGCAGCTTCAGCCGCTGCAGGCCGAGCAGCAGTTCGCGCAGCTCGGTGGTGGCGGCCAGCAGCACGGAGGTGGCGACGCCGAGGGTGCCCTTGGCGAGCACGTTCCAGGCCCCCCACAGGCCGCCCACGCTCAGCGACAGGCCGAGCACCTGCACCCGCTCGCCCTCCGCCACGAACGGCATGAGCACCGCGAAGGCCACGAACGGCACCTCGACCAGCAGCCGTTTGAGCAGGAAACCGGCGGGCACGCGCGCGTGGCGGGCGACATACGCGAGCAGGACGGCGTACACCGCGAACGCCCACATCGCCTCGCGCGGGGTCGACACGACGACCACCACGAACGCGAAGGCGGCGGCGAGTTTGGTGTGCGGCGGCAGGGCGTGCACGGGCGAGTGCCCGTGCCGGTAGAGCCTGTGCGCGTGTCCGGCGCCCACGTCAGGCGCCCGTGTTCACGGGGGAGACGTCATCGGTGCGCCGCCTGCGCACCGTCCAGAACACCGCACTGCCCGCGACGACCGTGACGCCGACGCCGATCACGCCCGCGAGACCGCCGGACAGCCGGGCGTCGGAGACGTCCTTGACGCCGTAGCCGGCGAGCGGGGAGTCGGACGCCGTGTGCTTCTCGGCCTTCTTGTCGATGCCCTTGTCGTGCGCGACCTTCTCCAGGCCGTCGGGGTTGGCGGAGGCGTAGAAACTCACGAACCCGGCGAGCACCAGCGAGGTGACCAGCCCGGTGATCCACAGCGTGCGCCGCGAGGTGCGGGCCGCGACGGGCGCGGTGGGCGCCGGCGCGTCCACCAGCTCGCCGTTCACGCGCAGCCGCAGCCGCTGCCGCAGGCCGCGCGCGCCGTGCACCAGGTCCGGACGCACGGCGATGACCGCGCTCACCGTGAGCGCGGTGATCACGGCCTCGCCGATGCCGATCAGCACATGGACGCCGATCATCGCGGTCGCCACCTTGCCGAGGGCGACGTCGGTGGTGCCGCCGACCGCGTACATGAGCGTGAAGGCGACGGCGGCGGCCGGCACGGAGACCAGCGCGGCGACGAACGAGGCGACGGTGACCGAGCGCCGCTTGCGGGGCAGCACGGCGAGCAACCCGCGGAAGACGGCGTACGCCACGACCGTCGTGACGACGGCCATGTCGGTGATGTTCACGCCGAGCGCGGTCAGCCCGCCGTCCGCGAACAGCACGCCCTGCATGAGCAGCACGACCGACACGCACAGCACGCCGGTGTACGGGCCGACGAGGATGGCGGCGAGGGCGCCGCCCAGCAGATGGCCGCTGGTCCCGGCCGCGACCGGGAAGTTGAGCATCTGGACGGCGAAGATGAACGCCGCCACCAGACCGGCCAGGGGGGCGGTCCGCTCGTCGAGTTCGCGGCGGGCGCCACGCAGGCTCACCGCGAGGGCGCCGGCGGCGACCACCCCGGTGACCGCGGAGGTGGGGGCGTTGATGAATCCGTCGGGTACGTGCACCGTACGATTCTAGAGGCTTGTTGCGAACCATGTGCAAGAGAGACGAAGTCTCGGTGCTCGCCAGGGCGCGAACAGGAAAATGTGCGACATTGGAGGAGAAGCGGATGCACAGCTTTCACATGGGTTACTGAGCGTGAGAGGGCGGTCCGATGTCTGTAGTCGAGCAGTACGCGCGCGCCCATATCTTCACGGACGAGGAGGACCCCGGAGCCGTACCCGTGGTGCTGCGGTACGACCCCGACGCCGATCCCCGGTCGGTCCGGGTCGGCCTGCCCCTGCCCGGACCGCATGAGTGGACGTTCTCCCGCGCGCTGCTCGAACAGGGGCTGCGGGTGCCGGCCGAGAGCGGTGACGTGCGGGTGTGGCCGTGCGGACGGGTCCAGGCCGTGGTGGAGTTCCACTCCGCGCACGGCGTGGAGGTGGTGCAGTTCGAGTCGAAGACGCTGCTCAGATTCCTGCGCCGGACCTACACGGCAGAGCCCGTACGGAGCTGATCAGCTTCCCAGCTTCAGCAGGGTCGCGACGATCGGTCCCGCCGTGTCGCCGCCGTGGCCGCCCGCCTGGACCACACCGGCGGCGGCGAGGTCGCCCCGGTAGGCGGTGAACCAGCCGTTGGGCTTCTTCTGCCCGTCCACCTCGGCCGAGCCGGTCTTGGCGCCGTTGTCCCCGCCCACGCCCGCCATCGCCTTGGCCGCCGTGCCGTACGCGGCCGTGTAGCTCATGACGTCCTTCAGCTGGGCCTGCGTCTTCGACGACATGGTGCGCGCGGCCTTCGCCGGCGTGCGGTTGTCCACCGTGGGGGACACCAGGTACGGCTGGTGGAAGGTGCCCGACTCCACCGTCGCCGCCACCGAGGCCATGTTCAGCGGGTTCATGCGCACCCCGCCCTGGCCGATCAGCGAGGCGCCCATCTGCGCGCCGCTCTGCACCGGCACGGAGCCGTCGAACGAGGGGACGCCGATGGACCAGTTGTCCAGGCCGAGGCCGTAGACCTGCTGGGCCTCCTGCGTCAGATCGCTGTCGGACAGCTTCGGCGCGAAGTTGATGAACGCGTTGTTGCAGGAGGCTCCGAAGCTCTGCTTGAACGTGCCCTTCTTGATCTCTGAGTCCGCGTCGTTGTGGAAGGTCCAGCCGGCGAGCTTGTACGTCTTGGGGCAGGGGTGCGACGCGTCCGGGGTGACGAGTCCCTTCTCGAACAGCATCGTCGACGTCACGATCTTCATCGTGGAGCCGGGGGCGAGGGAGCCCTGGAACGCGGTGTTGAAGCCGTGCCCGCTGTTGGCGACCGCGAGGATCTCACCCGTCGAGGGCCGCAGGACGACCACCGAGGCCCGCGCCTGCTTGCCGACCTGCTGTTCGGCGGCCGCCTGGAGGGTCGGGCTCAGCGTCGTCCGCACCGTGCCCGGCGTGCCCTTGCTCAGCTCCAGGAGCGTCTTGTCGGACAGTTTGGCCGCCTTCGACGCCTTGCCGCGCACGACACGCAGCTCCACGCCCGCCTTGCCGCCCGCCGTCTTGCCGAACTTCTCGCGGAGGCCGTCCAGCACGGTGCCCAGCGACGGGTACTTGGCCGCGGTCAGCTCGGCGCCCGCGCGGTCCAGTGCCTTGATGGGCGGGGTGCCGGACTCGCCGGTGACGAGTGTGTCACCGTCCTTCAGGTCCGGGTGGACCACGGAGGCGTGCCAGTCGACCAGCGGCTTGCCGTCGCTCGCCCGCCGGACCACGGTGAGGCAGCTGCTGTACGCAAGCGGCTTGCTGAGACCGTGGTACGACACCGTCGCCTTGACGGAGAACGGCACCTCGGCGCCGGTGGCCGTGCCGGCGGTGAGTGTGACGTCCTTCAGGTGGGCGTCCTTGGTGTAGCCGGTGAGCAGGGGGCCGGCGGCGGACGGGTCGTCGGTGGCGGCCGCCGCGTCGGCGGCCTTGCCCTGCCGCCACGCGGTGAGGAAGCGCGTGGTCACCGTGCGGACCTCGGCGGCGGTCGGCGGACCGGTCTTGACGGCCTTGTGGTCGGCCGAGGCGGACGCGCGCTCGTCGGCCGCCGCGCCGCCGCCGTACAGCGCGTAGACGCCGAACCCGGCGCCGCCGACGACCACGGCGATCATCCCGCCGAGTACGGCGGGTCTGGTCTTCCGTCGCTCGGCGACGCGCCTTCTCTTGCCCACAGCCTCAGTTCCTCCGCGCCTTCCCCAGGGTCCCCGCAGCCCTCACACTCCCCAACGACGCCAACCACACTAAGGTCCCCACCTGTGCGGGTGATGTCAGCCCGCACTCCGTAGCACTCTTGCGACAATCGGCCCGGCCGCGTCGATGCCGTGCCCGCCGTCCTGGACCATCGCGGCCCCCGCCACATCATTGCGGTAACCGGTGAACCAGCTGTCGGACCTGGCGTTCCCGTCGACCTCCGCCGAGCCGGTCTTCGCGCCGATGTCCCCCCTGAGCCCGGCCATCACGCCCGCGGCGGTGCCGCTGCGGGCGGTGCGGTTCATCATGGCGCGCAGCTGCTGGACCGTGCTGGACGACAGCCCACGCGCGCGTGCCGGTGTCCGGTGGTCCAGGCCCAGCGGCACGATCACCGGCTGCCGGAAGGTGCCGGTCAGCGCGGTCGCCGTCACCGAGGCCATGTTCAACGGGCTCATCTGGACCTGGCCCTGGCCGATCAGGGCGGCCGCCGTGTCGGGGCCGCCGGCGGCGGGCACCCGGCCGTCGAAGGACGGGACGCCGACCTTCCAGTTGTTCCGCCCGAGTCCGAACCGGTCCTGGGCCTCCTTGGTGAGCGAGTCCACCTTCACCTCGTCCGCGAACTTCACGAACGCCGTGTTGCAGGAGCGGGCGAAGCTCTCGGCGAGGGTGGCGTGGCCGTCCGGGGCGAGGTCCTTCAGGTTACGGAAGGTCTGGCTCTCGGAGACGGCGGACGGCGGGCAGGGCGCCGGACCGTTGGCCGTGGTCAGGCCGTTGTCGATGAGGGTCGCCGCGCTGATGATCTTCATGGTGGAGCCGGGGGCGCGTTCGCCGAGGAAGGCCGCGTTGAAGCCGTCCTCGCGGTGGTTGGCCACGGCCAGGACCTCGCCCGTGCTGGGCTTGACGGCCACGACGGACGCGTTGACGTACTTCTGCACGGCTGCCTCGGCCGCCGCCTGCGCGCTCGCGCTGAGCGTCGTCCGCAGCTTGCCCGGCCTGCCCTTGGCGAGGGTGAGCAGGGTGGTGTCGGCCGCGCCCTCCTCCGCCGTGCCGGCGTGGCGTATCACCAGCTCCACGCCCGGCCGGCCGCCGGTCCGGTCGCCGTAGCGCTTGCGCAACTCGTCCAGGACGGGGCCGAGGGAGGGGTACTTGTCCTTCGTCAGCACCTTCCCGTCGCGGTCCACGGCCTCGATGTCCGGAGCCGCCGACTCGCCCGTCCTCAGCGTGTCCCCCTTGCGCAGCTGCGGATGGACGACGGAGGGCTCCCAGTCGACCAGTGCCCGATGCGAGGTCTGTCCGCGCACGACGGTCAGGTGGCTCTCATACGTCAGCGGCCGGGACTTCCCGGAGGACGACACGGTTGCCTTGACCGCGAAGGGCACGGTGGTGCCGGTGGCCGTGCCCGGTGTGATGCGCACGTGTCCGATGTGCGCGTCGCCGCCGTACGCCGTCAGCAACTCCCGGGCCGCCTCGGGGAAGTTGGTGTAGGCCGCCGCGGTCGAGGCGTCCCCCTTCTCCCAGGCGGCGAAGAACTTGCCGGTCGCCTCCTTGACCTCGTCGGCGCTCGGCGGCCCGCTCTTCACGGCAGCGGACCCCCCGCCGGTCCCCCCGTCACCGCTCAGCGCGGACACGATGTTGTAACCCCCGTACCCGGCCCCGCCCAGCATCACCGCACACACGCCGCCTATGACGGCGCCCTTGACTCCCCTGCGCATCGCGCGAATCCTCTCCCCGTTGCCCCGTGGGACACCCGCCGCGCCGCAGTTTCCTGAACGCGTTCAAAAATAGGTGCCTGGGGCACTGTATGCGGTGGTGGGGCTCCTGTGACCGGAGTCGCCGATTGTTGTCCGAACGGAGACGTGGTTGTCCGAATGGAGACGTTGCTGTCCGAACGGAGACGTTGGCGACGGCATCTACACCCGCGGCCCCGGGGGCAGCGGGGTGGAGCAGGGAGCTTCGGCGAGGCAGGCTTGGTGCATGAAGTCGCTCTTGCGCGCACCCCCTCTGCCAGGAGCAGGCAGTCACAGCCGGGTCCTCTTCATGCTGATGCAGTGTGTGCCCTTCCTGACCGCGCTGGCCGTGCTGGTCATCGAGCTCACGCCTGCGCACTTCATCTACACCGGCCCCTTTCTCACCGCGGTCCCGGCGCTGGCGGCAGTGACGATGGGCCCCAAGGGCACCACCACCGCCGCGGCTCTCGCGATTGCGATCAGCATGACCACCGCGACCTATAACGAGGCCTGGGGCACCCTTCAGGTCTACACCAATTTCCTGGCTCTGGCCCTGGTCTCCGTGGCCGGGTTCATCACCAGCAGCGCAGTGCAGGCGCGCAGGCAGAGAGAGCTCGACCAGGTCCGCCGGATCGCCGTGGCGGCCCAGGAGGTCGTGCTGCGGCCCGTACCCCCGAGACTGGGCCCGGTGTCGGCAGGCAGCCTGTGCCTCGCGGCCGGGACGGGGGCGCGGGTGGGCGGTGACCTGTACGAGGCCGTGCAGACGCGGTTCGGCGTCCGGATGATCGTGGGGGATGTGCGCGGCAAGGGGCTGTCCGCGGTGCGAGCCGTCGCGGTGGCGTTGGGCGCGTTCCGGGAAGCCGTGCACTACGAGGACGATCTCGTGGAGGTCATGAACCGCTGCGCGGCTGCGCTGCGACGGGAAGTCGCCGTGCCGGGTGCGTATGGACAGGAAGTTCTGCTGGAAGGGTTCACCACTGCGCTCATCGCTCAGGTGCAGGACGAATCCGTGGTGCAGCTGGTCAACCGTGGGCATCCGCCGCCGCTGCTGCTGCATCAGGGCAGGGTTACGGCACTGATGCCGTCGTCGCCCTTGCCGCCTCTCGGCCTCGAAGACCTCACCACAGACCTCCCCGCAAAGCCTGAGAGCTATCCGTTCGTCCCCGGCGACCGTCTGCTGCTCTATACCGACGGCGTGATCGAGGCCCGCAACGGCGACAGTGAATTCTTCGCCCTGCCGGAGGCCATGGAAGCGATAGGCGCTCGGACCACCACCCCGTCAGAATTCCTGGAACAACTGCACCAGGCGTTGATCCGCCATACCGAGGGCGACCTGGCGGACGATGTGGCGGTGATCCTCGCCGACCGGCTCGACGGCGACCTTGGCGGCCACGGCGGTGCCGGCTCCACGGCGATGCCACCTTCCGGTGGGGCGGACGCGGGGTAGCGGTCGTTGGGCCCCGAGCGCTCGACAACGACCACGACGACACGTCACCCTGTCGGGCCGTCGTGACGCATCCGCCCAGCTACACCCACGTATCCAGCCACATCCGCGACCGCCAGCTGTCGATCGGGATCGCCTGCCCCGTGTACAGCGGCCAGAAGTAGATGAAGTTCCAGGCGATCAGCAGGACCAGGACTCCCGCTGCCGAGGCGCCGATCACGCGGCGGGTGTCGCTGGAGCCCGGTGGGCCGACGACGGCGCCGATCAGCATCGCCACCGCCAGGCACAGGAACGGCAGGAACACGACCGCGTAGAAGAGGAAGATCGTCCGCTCCTGGTACAGGAACCAGGGCAGGTAACCGGCCGCGATGCCGCAGGCGATGGCGCCGGCCCGCCAGTCGCGGCGCAGCAGCCACCGCCACAGCACGTACCCGATGGCGAAGCAGGCCGCCCACCACAGCAGCGGCGTGCCGATGGCCAGCACCTCGCGGGCGCACTTCTGGCCGGCGCCGGCCGGGCAGCCGTCGGCACCCGGGGAGGGGGACTCGTAGAAGTACGACACCGGGCGGCCCAGCACGATCCAGCTCCACGGATTGGACTGGTAGGTGTGCGGGGACGACAGGTGGACGTGGAAGTTGTAGACCTCGTGCTCGTAGTGCCACAGGCTGCGCAGCCAGTCCGGCAGGAAGGCCCAGTGGCCGCCCTTGCCCTCGGTCGCCGCCCAGTTGCGGAAGTAGCCGCCGGTGCCGTCGGCGGGGGAGAGGATCCAGCCGAGCCAGGACGCCAGGTACACGGCGACCGCCACCGGGAACATGACGAAGGCGACGACCGCGTCGACGAGGCTCGCGAGGTAGGGGCGCCGCCCGCCCGCCACCTTGCGGGTGCCGACGTCCCAGAGCACCGACATCACGAAGAACGCGATCAGGAAGTACAGACCGTTCCACTTGGTGCCGACCGCGAGGCCCAGCAGCACACCGGCCACCAGGCGCCAGGGGCGCCAGAGGAGGAAGAAGCTGTCCGTGGTGTGCGCGTCCGGGCGGACGCGGCCGTCCGCGTCCGCGGGCAACGCGGCCGCCAGTCGGGCGCGCGCGTAGTCCCGGTCGAGGACGAGGCAGCCGAACGCGGCCAGCACGAAGAACATCAGCACGCCGTCGAGCAGCGAGGTCCGGCTCATCACGAAGTGCAGGCCGTCCACCGCCATCAGCGCGCCCGCCAGACAGCCGAGGAACGTCGAGCGGAACATGCGGCGGCCGATCCGGCACAGCAGCAGGACCGAGAGGGTCCCCAGCAGTGCCGTCATGAACCGCCAGCCGAACGGGTTGAACCCGAACATCAGCTCGCCCAGGCCGATGACGTACTTGCCCACCGGCGGGTGCACGACGTACGCGGCGTCCGACGGGATCGCGAGATGCCCGTGCGTCTGCAGCACCAGGTCGTTGGCGTTCTTGTCCCAGTTGACCTCGTAACCGCGGTGGACGAGCGCCCAGGCGTCCTTGGCGTAGTACGTCTCGTCGAATATCACCGCGCGCGGGCTGCCCAGGTGCCAGAACCGCATCAGGGCTGCCATCAGCGTCACCAGCAGCGGACCGCCCCAGCCCGACCAGCGCGTGATCCGCGCCGCCAGGACCGGCGGCACGCCCAGCGCCTGCCACAGGCGCGGGCTCGGCTCGGTGTACGGCGGCACCAGCCGGTCGCGTACGTCGCCGGCGGGAGCGTCCGTGGCGGGCGTGTAGCCGAATCGGCGCAGCCGCCGTTGCCACGACGTCCGCTGGTCGTGCGGTGCCTGGCCCTGCCGGAGGTCCGTGGAGGACGCGGTACTGGTCACCGCGCCATCGTAGGGAACCGTGCTGTGTGAGTCCCGTGCATGGCGGTACCGGTCGGGATACGGTCGCCTTCCGCCGGGCCCGAGAGCGCCTGCGAGGATGGGGGGCGTGACTGGAACCCTTGTCCTGGCAGGTACCCCCATCGGCGACATCGCGGACGCGCCGCCCCGGCTGGCCGAGGAGCTGGCGGGCGCCGACGTCGTCGCAGCCGAGGACACGCGGCGGCTGCGCCGGCTCACCCAGGCGCTCGGCGTGTCCCCCAAGGGCCGTGTGCTGTCGTACTTCGAGGGCAACGAGGCCGCCCGCACGCCCGAGCTGGTCGAGGAGCTGCTCGGCGGCGCGCGCGTGCTGCTCGTGACGGACGCGGGCATGCCGTCGGTCTCCGACCCGGGGTACCGGCTGGTCGCGGCCGCCGTGGAGAAGGACATCCGGGTCACCGCCGTGCCCGGGCCGTCGGCCGTGCTCACCGCCCTCGCCTTGTCCGGGCTGCCTGTCGACCGGTTCTGCTTCGAGGGCTTCCTGCCGCGCAAGGCCGGGGAACGGCTGTCCCGGCTGCGGGAGGTCGCCGGTGAGCGACGGACGCTCGTCTACTTCGAGGCCCCGCACCGGCTCGACGACACCCTGGCCGCCATGGCCGAGGTCTTCGGCGCGGACCGGCGGGCCGCCGTCTGCCGCGAGCTGACCAAGACGTACGAGGAGGTGCGGCGGGGCCCGCTCGCGGAGCTGGCGCGGTGGGCCGCCGAGGGGGTGCGCGGGGAGATCACCGTCGTCGTGGAGGGTGCCCCCGAGCCCGGCCCCGAGGAGCTCGACGCCGGGGAGCTGGTGCGGCGGGTGCGCGTCCGGGAGGAGGCCGGCGAGCGGCGCAAGGAGGCGATCGCGGCGGTGGCGGCGGAGGCCGGGCTGCCGAAGCGGGTGGTGTTCGACGCGGTGGTGGCATCGAAGAAGGAGGGGGCGCTCTAGACGCGCACACGCCCTCTGAGCAGGCCTCTTCTCGACTGAGCGGGCGCCCCATGGGAGGGCAAAAGGCCGGCGTGCAAGGCAAAGCCCAGACCCCTCACCGGGGCCCCTTCGGCAAGGAACGTCCAAAACGCCTCCAACACTCGACAGGCCTGATGCATTCGCACTGGTGGAGGCGTCCACTGGCCGAAGGGACGCACCCGTCCCTCGCCCCAGGGGTTCCGGGGGGGAACCCGCGCCGGGGCGCTTGTCCAGCGGACAAGAGGAGCTGGCATGAGTGAGATTGCAGGGCAGACCGGCCTCCGCGGCACGGCCACAGCCGTCGTTCACGAGTCCTATGCGTTCGCCTGCATGCGTTGCGGGCACGGCTGGGAGCAGTCGTACGCGATAGAGCACCACACGGACGCCGACGGCCAGGAGTTCGTGATGTACGTGGCCGACGGCCGGGTCGTGCCGTCGCCGCTGAGCCGGCCCACGTGCCACAACTGCGACGGACACGTCGTCAGGATCATGCGCGCGGGCCAGGTCTCCTCGGTGCGGAGCGCGGCCGAGCGGCAGCACCGCGTGGCGCAGGCGGGCCCGGTCGAGGCTCCGCAGGTGCCGGGGCAGGCCAAGGAGCCGCACCACTGGCATCTGTCCGATCTCCTGCACCCGTTCCACCGCAGGGCGAGCTGAGCGGATCACCGGCGTTCGAAGGCGTGCCCCTTTCGTAGGATCGGAGCATGCCTTCGAACGCCGGCCGCGCCGCACACAAGGACGACAAGAACACGGCTCCGCCGCTCCCGGCACCCCTGCGGGTGCCCGTCGCCGACTCCCACACCCACCTCGACATGCAGTCCGGCACCGTCGAGGAAGCCCTCGCCAGGGCCGCGTCCGTGGGCGTGACGACGGTGGTCCAGGTCGGCTGCGACATCAAGGGCTCGCAGTGGGCCGCCGAGACCGCGGCGGCGTACGAGAACGTCCACGCGACGGTCGCCCTGCACCCCAACGAGGCACCGCGCATCGTCCACGGCGACCCCGACGGCTGGTCGAGGCAGGGCGCCCGCGAGCCGGGCGGCGACCGAGCGCTGGACGAGGCCCTCGCCGAGATCGACCGGCTCGCCGGCCTGCCCCAGGTGAAGGGCGTCGGCGAGACCGGGCTGGACCACTTCCGCACCGGCCCCGGGGGCAAGGCCGCGCAGGAGCGGTCCTTCCGCGCCCACATCGAGATCGCCAAGCGGCACGGCAAGGCCCTCGTCATCCACGACCGCGACGCCCACGCCGACGTCCTGCGCGTCCTGAAGGAGGAGGGCGCCCCCGAGCGCACCGTCTTCCACTGCTACTCCGGCGACGCCGAGATGGCCGGGATCTGCGCCCGCGAGGGCTACTACATGTCCTTCGCCGGCAACGTCACCTTCAAGAACGCCCAGAACCTCCGGGACGCCCTCGCCGTCGCCCCACTGGAACTGGTCCTCGTGGAGACCGACGCGCCCTTCCTGACCCCGGCGCCCTACCGCGGACGGCCCAACGCCCCCTACCTGATCCCGGTCACGGTGCGCGCGATGGCCGCCGTACGCGGCATCGACGAGGACGCGCTCGCGACGGCCCTCGGCGAGAACACCGCCCGAGCCTTCGGGTACTGAGCACACGTTCGGTGGGCAACAGTACGTAATCGAACCACTTTGGAGAGTGACCACCGCTCCGCTAGGTTCTGGGGGCCCCATCCGGACCCCTCTGGCCCATCTGGAGCGTGTCGGCGTGAGCAAGTCGCAGTTCGAGACGTACGGCCCCTACGGCCCTGCCTCCGTGCACACCGCGGAGACGCTGCCGTACGGGATGTACGAGGACACCTACCGGCCCGCTTACGAGGCCGAGGCCTACTTCGTCACCGAGCCGGTGCTGCCGCTGCCGCGGCAGGTGACGAGCGCGCCCGGGACGGCGGTTCAGGTCCCCGAAGCGGTCATGTCCCAGCCCGGGGCGCCCGCAGCGGCGGGCGGCCGTGCCGCGCGCCGGCGCAGGGCGCGCTCCATCGAGCGCCCGGAGTCCGCCCTGCGCCGCCTGCTGCCCCAGGCCCTGGTGGTGGCGTTCCTGGCCGGCGGCACCACCGCCTTCGTCGCCAAGGACAAGGCGATCGAGCTGAGCGTCGACGGCAGGCCGCGCACCCTGCACACCTTCGCCGACGACGTGTCGGAACTGCTCGCCGAGGAGGGCGTGCGCGTGGGGGAGCACGACATGGTCGCTCCCGCCACCGGCACGGCGCTCGCCAGCGGCGACGAGGTCGCGGTGCGCTACGGGCGCCCGGTGCGGCTCACGCTGGACGGCGAGCCGCGCGAGGTGTGGACGACGGCGCGCACGGTGGACGGGGCGCTGCGGGAAATCGGCGTGCGTTCGCAGGGCGCGTATCTGTCGACCTCACGCTCCCAGGGCATCGGACGTGCCGGGCTCGCGCTCGACGTGCGTACCGAGCGCGCCGTCACGATCATGGCGGACGGCCGCACCCGCACCATCCGCACCAACGCGGCCACCGTCCGGGAGGCCGTCGAGGAGGCCGGCATCACCCTGCACGGCCAGGACACCACCTCGGTCCCGCCCTCCAGCTTCCCGCGCGACGGGCAGACGGTGACCGTGCTGCGCGTGAGGGGCGTCAGAGAGGTGCGCGAGGAGCTGATCCCCTTCGGCGAGGAGCGGACCGCGGACCCCTCCCTCTTCAAGGGCACCGAGGTCGTCGAACGCCCCGGGCGGCCCGGGTTGCGGCGGGTCACCTACTTCCTGCGCACCGTCAACGGCGTCCGGGACAAGCCGCGCCGGGAGAAGTCCGAGGTGGTGCGGGGGCCGCGCAAGCAGGTGGTGAAGGTGGGCACCAAGCCCCGGCCGTACTCCGTGCGCGGCGCCGACCACCTCGACTGGCACGGCCTCGCCGTCTGCGAGTCCGGCGGCCGCCCCGAGGCGGTGGACCCCTCGGGGACGTACGGCGGGCTCTACCAGTTCGACACGCGCACCTGGCACAGCCTCGGCGGCAGCGGACGCCCGCAGGACGCGTCGGCGCAGGAGCAGACGTTCCGCGCCAAGAAGCTGTACCTGCGCCGGGGCGCGACCCCCTGGCCGCACTGCGGGGCGCGGCTGCACGGGTGAGCGCCGGACGCCGGACGAAGGGCACCCGGCAGCCCCGTACCCTTGTCCCGTGAGCAGCCCCACCCCCGACGCCCTTCTCGGCCCCGCCGACGTCCGCGAGCTCGCGGCCGCGCTCGGTGTACGCCCCACCAAGCAGCGCGGCCAGAACTTCGTGATCGACGCCAACACGGTCCGCCGTATCGTCCGCACCGCCGGGGTCCGTCCCGACGACGTGGTCGTCGAGGTCGGCCCGGGGCTCGGCTCCCTCACGCTCGCGCTGCTGGAGGCCGCCGACCGGGTCACCGCCGTCGAGATCGACGACGTGCTGGCCGGCGCGCTGCCCGCGACCATCGCCGCCCGGACTCCGGAGCGCGCCGACCGGTTCGCTCTGGTCCACTCCGACGCGATGCACGTTGCCGAGCTGCCCGGTCCCGCACCGACGGCCCTGGTGGCGAACCTGCCCTACAACGTGGCCGTACCGGTGCTGCTGCACATGCTCGAGACCTTCCCGAGCATCGAGCGGACGCTCGTGATGGTGCAGTCCGAGGTCGCCGACCGGCTGGCCGCCGCACCCGGCTCCAAGGTGTACGGCGTCCCGTCCGTGAAGGCCAACTGGTACGCCGATGTGAAGCGGGCCGGGGCCATCGGGCGCAATGTCTTCTGGCCCGCGCCGAACGTCGACAGCGGGCTGGTCTCGCTCGTCCGGCGGACCGAGCCGATCAAGACGACGGCCTCCAGGAAGGAGGTCTTCGCGGTCGTCGACGCGGCGTTCGCGCAGCGCCGCAAGACCTTGCGGGCCGCACTGGCCGGCTGGGCCGGGTCCGCGGCGGCCGCCGAGGCCGCCCTGGTCGCGGCCGGGGTCTCGCCGCAGGCGCGCGGAGAGGCACTGACGGTGGAGGAGTTCGCTCGGATCGCCGAGCAGAGGGAGGCGGGCAAGTGAGCGTGACGGTGCGGGTGCCGGCGAAGGTCAACGTGCAGCTCGCGGTGGGCGCCGCCCGCCCCGACGGGTTCCACGACCTCGCCAACGTCTTCCTCGCGGTCGGTCTGTACGACGAGGTCACCGTCACCCCGGCGGACGAACTCCGCGTCACCTGCGAGGGACCGGACGCCGGCCAGGTCCCCCTGGACCGCACCAACCTCGCCGCGCGCGCGGCGATCGCGCTCGCCGGACGCCGGGGCATCGAGCCTGCCGTGCACCTGCACATCGCCAAGGACATCCCGGTCGCCGGCGGCATGGCGGGCGGCAGCGCGGACGGCGCGGGTGCGCTCCTCGCCTGCAACACGCTGTGGGGTGCGGGTGCTTCACGGGCCGAGCTCCTCGCCATCTGCGCCGAGCTCGGCAGTGACGTGCCCTTCAGCCTGGTCGGCGGTGCGGCCCTCGGCATCGGGCGCGGCGAGCGGCTGACCGCCCTGGAGGTCGGCGGCACGTTCCACTGGGTGTTCGCGATGGCCGAGCGCGGGCTGTCCACCCCGGCGGTCTTCCGTGAGTTCGACCGGCTGGCCGAGGGGCGCGAGATTCCGGAACCGGTGGCCTCGCCGGGCCTGCTGGGGGCGCTGGCGAAGGGCGACCCGGAGGCGCTGGCGGCGGCCGTCTCCAACGATCTTCAGCCTGCTGCCCTGTCCCTCTTCCCGGAGCTGGCCGACACGCTGGAGGCAGGGCGCGGGGCCGGTGCGCTCGCCACGCTGGTCTCCGGGTCGGGGCCGACGACGGCGTTCCTCACGCGTGACGCCGAGTCTGCGGAGAAGGTGGCCCAGGCGCTGCGCGGGTCGGGAACGTGCAGGTCCGTGCGGACGGCTGAGGGGCCGGTGGCGGGGGCGACGGTGGTCTGAGGGCGATCAGAGGGCGTCGATGGCGGTCAGGTCGATGTCGATGTCGTAAGGAACGCTGACCTTGACGTGCTCGTGGTAAGTGCCGGTCAGTGCATAAGTGCCGGTGGCCTCGCCGCGTTCGTAGACCTGGACCACCGGGTGGTGGTCCTGGCCCGCCATGTCGACCAGCCAGTAATGGGGGATGCCTGCCGCGGCGTATTTGTGCGGCTTGTAGTCGCGGTCGCGAGCCTCGGAGTCCGGTGACACCACTTCGACGGCGAGCAGGACATCAGCGACCTGGTAGTACGTCTGTTCCGGGCCCTTGACGGCCTCCGCACGGACGATCGAGACATCAGGCTCCGGGCCGTTGCGACGGTCGATGACGACGGTCATCTCACGGCGGACTCTCAGTTCCCGTGGCGCCGTGCGTCGCAACTCGCTCACCAGCAGGTCGATGACAACGCTGTGGAAGTCCCGCTGGGCACTCACGAAAACCAGGCTTCCGTCGATCAGCTCGGTGTGCGGCGGGAGATCCGGCAGCGTGAACAGGTCGTCCACGGTGTAGCCGTCCGGGGGCGGCACCGGCCAGGAACGGCGGTGCTCTACGGACTCGGCGGCGGTCATGGTTCCTCCCATGGGCGGGATCCTGCTGCCTGCCCTCCACGGTAGCGGCCGTGTCCCGATCACGTCATCACAAAGAGTGACAACCCCCTCGCGCCCTGCTCTCACGCCGCGAGGCCCTACGCTAGAAGGCTGAGATCCCCGCGCACAGGAGTGAAATGGCCGTCAACCTGGTCAATGTCGAGAACGTCAGCAAGGTGTACGGCACCCGTGCCCTGCTGGACGGCGTCTCGCTCGGTGTGCAGGAAGGGGACCGGATCGGGGTCGTCGGGCGCAACGGCGACGGCAAGACCACCCTCATCCGGATGCTCGCCAAGCTGGAGGAGGCGGACACCGGACGCGTCACCCACTCCGGTGGGCTGCGCATCGGCGTGCTCACCCAGCACGACTCGCTCGACCCCGCCGCCACCGTCCGCCACGAAGTCATCGGCGACATGGCCGACCACGAGTGGGCGGGCAACGCCAAGGTCAGGGACGTGCTGACCGGGCTGTTCGGAGGGCTCGACCTGGCCGGTTTCCCGAAGGGACTCGACACCGTCATCGGGCCGCTGTCCGGTGGAGAGCGGCGCCGCATCGCACTCGCCAAGCTGCTCATCGAGGACCAGGACCTGCTCGTCCTGGACGAGCCCACCAACCACCTCGACGTGGAGGGCATCGCCTGGCTCGCGCAGCACCTGCAGAACCGGCGCTCGGCGCTGGTGTGCGTGACGCACGACCGGTGGTTCCTCGACCAGGTCTGCACCCGCATGTGGGACGTGCAGCGCGGCGACGTGTACGAGTACGAGGGCGGCTACTCCGACTACGTCTTCGCGCGTGCGGAGCGTGAGCGGATCGCCGCCACCGAGGAGGTCAAGCGGCAGAACCTCGTCCGCAAGGAGCTGGCCTGGCTGCGCCGAGGCGCGCCCGCGCGTACCTCCAAGCCGCGCTTCCGGGTCGAGGCCGCCAACGAGCTGATCGCGGACGTCCCGCCGCCCCGGGACAGCAGTGAGCTGATGAAGTTCGCCTCCTCGCGGCTCGGCAAGACGGTCTTCGACCTCGAGGACGTCACCGTGCAGGCCGGGCCCAAGGTGCTGCTCAAGCACGTGACCTGGCAGCTGGGCCCCGGCGACCGGATCGGGCTCGTCGGCGTCAACGGCGCCGGCAAGACCTCCCTGCTGCGTGCCATGGCGGCGGCGGCCCGCACCGAGGGCGAGGAGCAGCCGGCCGGTGGCCGTGTCGCCGTCGGGAAGACCGTCAAGCTCGCCTACCTCTCCCAGGAGGTCGCCGAGCTGAACCCGAACACGCGGGTCCTGGAAGCCGTCCAGCAGGTCCGTGAGCGCGTCGACCTCGGCAAGGGGCGCGAGATGACCGCAGGACAGCTGTGCGAGACGTTCGGCTTCAGCAAGGAGAAGCAGTGGACGCCGGTCGGGGACCTGTCGGGTGGTGAGCGACGGCGCCTGCAGCTCCTGCGTCTGCTCATGGACGAGCCCAACGTCCTCTTCCTCGACGAGCCCACCAACGACCTCGACATCGAGACCCTCACCCAGCTGGAGGACGTCCTCGACGGCTGGCCCGGCTCGATGATCGTCATCTCCCACGACCGGTTCTTCGTGGAGCGCACCACGGACCGGGTGTTCGCCCTCCTCGGCGACGGCACCCTGCGGATGCTGCCGCGCGGCATCGACGAGTACCTGGAGCGGCGACAGCGGATGGAGGAGGCGGTCGCCGCGCAGGCCGCCTCGGTGCCCAAGCCGGCCACCACGGAGAAGAGCGCCGCCGACCAGCGCGCCGCCAAGAAGGAACTCCAGAAGATCGAGCGCCAGTTGGACAGGATCTCCGAGAAGGAGTCCAAGCTGCACGCCCAGATCGCCGAGAACGCCACCGACTTCGCCAAGGTCGCCGAACTGGACGCCCAGTTGCGGGAGTTGACCGGTGAGCGGGAGGAGCTGGAGCTCCGGTGGCTGGAACTGGCAGAGGACGCCTGACATTTCTCGCATCTCACGCCGGGGGCGCACGCGCCGTGTGAAGGGGGCGTGAAGGCGCATAACAGCGGTGTCACGGGCCGGTCCTCCCTTGGGAACAGGGGAGGGCACGGCCCCGTCCGCTGTCTGCCCCCAGTGATAGAAAGAGCCGTCTGAGAACTGTCTGAGTACGACCTTGGGTCCGTGAACGAACCTCAGGGCGTGGCTAAAAATCAGTGAACGAGGGGGAAGAGCGCTGATGACGCAGCCGCCCGACCAGCCGCCGCAGGGTGGCTTCGGAGCACCGCAGGACCAGCCGTCGCACGGTGGCGGATTCGGAGCCCCGCAGACGCCGCCCTTTCCGCCGGCCCAACCACCCCAGGCACCGGCTCAGCCCCCGCAACCGCCGCAGCAGCCCCAGCCCGGTTACGGCTATCCCCAGCAGCCCGGCCCCTACGCCCAGCCGGGCCCCTACGGAGCCCCCGGCGCACCCGCAGCCGGAGCGCAGGGCCCCTACGCCCAGCCCCAGCAGCCCGGCCCGTACGGCCCGCAGCCCGGCTCGTACGGCCCGCAGCCCGGCCCGTACGACCCGCAGCCCGGCTCGTACGGCCCGCAGCCCGGTTACGGCCACCCCCAGCAGCCGCCCCAGTACCCGGGCGTGCCCGGCGGCGCCCCCCTCGGCGGGAAGCCGGCGTCCAAGGGCCGTACCGCGCTGATCATCGGTGCCGCGGCGGCCGCGCTGCTTGTCATCGGCGGCACCGTCTACGCGGTCACCAGCGGCGGTGACGACGGCGGCAAGAAGAAGCCGGTGGCCCACAGGAGCGACGACGGCAAGCAGTCCTCCGGCGCGCCGGTCGACCCCGGTGACGGCAGCGGCAACGGCGGCGCGGACCCGGACAACCTCAACGACGGCCGCAAGCCCGGCGAGGCGAAGGTGCTCTGGTACAAGAGCGCACCCGACGCCCCCGGTTCGGGCGCCGACGCGCCCGGCATGTGGTTCACCGGCAGGACGGCGGTGAAAGCGGCGTACAAGCAGGTCTTCGCCTACGACCCGGGCAACGGCAACCCGGCCTGGGACCCGATCACCTTCCCGCAGAAGATCTGCGCGGTCACCCCGCGGAAGTCGGCCGACGACAAGATCGTCGTGGCGTACATGAGCGGCGTCAGCGACCGCGCCAAGTGCAACCAGCTCCAGCAGATCGACCTGGACACCGGCAAGAAGGGCTGGAGCGCCGAGGTCGCCGACGGCGAGCTGTTCGACAGCGCGATCAGCGTGGAGCTGAGCGTCAGTGACAAGACGCTGATGGTGGGCCGTTCACAGTCGGGCACGGCCTACGACATCGACAGCGGCCACAAGCTGTACGACAAGAAGAAGTACGGTGCGGCCTGCTTCCCGAGCGCGTTCGCGGGCGGCGCGGGCCGGCTGGTCCAGGTGGCCTCCTGCGGCGCCGGCGGCAGCAACGAACACGACGAGATCCAGGAACTGGACCCGGCCACCGGCAAGGTCAAGTGGACGCAGCCGGTCAAGAAGGGCTGGAAGGTCGCGCGCACGTACTCCCTCGACCCGCTCGTGGTCTACCTGACCAACGAGGACAAGAAGGCCTGGAACATCTCCACCTTCACCCAGGACGGCAAGTTCCGCTCGGAGGTCAAGGTGAACGAGAAGTTCGCCCCGCGCTGCGGCTGGGCGATCCTGGAGCGCGATCTGCAGGGCTGCCAGGGCGTCGCCGTCGACGCCGACACGCTCTACCTGCCCACCGACACCACCACCGGCGCCAACGAGATCGTCGCCATCAGCCTCGCCACCGGCAAGGAGAAGTGGCGCGTCAAGTCGCCGGCGCAGGAGCCGATGTCCCCGCTGAAGACCGAGGGCGGCAAGCTCATCGCATATGTGCGGCCGTCGTACGACGCCGGCGGCCAGGTCGTGTCGATCCCGACCGGCGGCGGCTCGCACACGACGACCAAGCTGCTGCAGAACCCCTCGGGCACCGCGGAGATCGAGAGCAGCTACTTCGACGGTGCGGTCGACTGGGTCGGCGGGCGCTTCTTCATCTCCTCCACCCGGCTGACCGGCAACGACGACTCGAAGGAGAAGCTGATGATGGCTTTCGGCAAGTGAGCCCCGGCCCGTCTTCCGTCCTCCTTCCGCCGCCCGGCCCCGAGAGCGTCACCGAGGTACCTCCGTCATGACCCAGCCGCCCCCTCCGCCACCGAACCAGCCGCCGCAGCAGGGCGGTTTCGGCCCGCCCCAGGACCAGCCGCCGGCGGGACCCCAGCCGCCCCAGCCCCCACCCGGCTACGGCTACCCGCAGCAACCGCCGGCACCTCAGCCGCCCCAGCCCCCGCCCGGCTACGGCTACCCCCAGGCCCCCCCGCCGGCGCAGCCGCCCCAGCCCGGCTACGGCTACCCGGGCGCGCAGCAGAACCCGTACGCCCAGCCGACCCCGGGCCCCTACCCCCAGCAGCAGGGTTACGGCTACCCGGGCGGCCCTATAGCGCCGCTGCCGCCGCAGCCCGCGCGGCCCGGCGGCGGGCAGAACAACACCGCCCTCGTCATCGTCGTCGCGGCGCTCGTCGTGATCGCCCTGATCGTCGGCGGCGGTGTCTGGTACGCCAAGTCCTCCGGTGACGGAGGCAAGAAGCACGACACCGCCGGCTCCAGCGGGGGCACGGGCGGCAAGAACGGATCCGGGGGAACGTCCACCGGCGGCAAGGAGAAGGTGCCGTCGAACCCCGCCGCCAAGGTTCTCTTCCAGGTCCCGCTGCCCAAGACCGACGACACCGTCGTCACCGCGGGCTCCTGGCTGACCGACAAGGTGTACGCCAAGAGCGGGATCGCGGAGATCGTCGGCTACGACCCCGCCAAGGGCACCAAGCTGTGGACGCTCAAGCTGCCCGGCCCGGTGTGCACGGCCGCCAGGCACGTGACGGCGGACGACCGGACGGCGATCGTCTTCCAGCCGAAGATGCCCGCCAAGAACTCCACCGCGGGATGCAGCCAGGTCGCCGCCGTCGACCTCGACACGGGCACCCGGCTGTGGACGAAGACGGTCAAGGCCGGTGACACCGCGATCAACCTCGACAACGTCACGGTCTCTCAGCACACCGTCGCGGTCGGCAGCACCAACGGCGGTGCCGCGTTCGACATCGACACCGCCAAGGCGCTGTGGCAGCCGAAGCCGGGGGACTCCTGCTACGACGCCGGGTACGGCGGCGGCGCCAAGCTGGTCGCGGTGCGCAAGTGCGGCAGCTACGACAACCGCCAACTGCACATCCAGACCATCGACCCGACCTCCGGGAAGGTGATCTCCGACTACAGGATGGCGGCGGGCGTCGAGTACGCCAGTGTCGTCTCGACCGACCCGCTGGTGGTGGCCGCCGACGTCGGTGACAGCGCCGGAGACGGCAGCGGCATCTCGGACTACTTCTCCATCGACAACAAGACCGGCAGGCTGCTCAGCCGCATCTCCGCGCCCGGCGACACCTACGCCGGCCGCTGCGACGGCATCACGCGCATCGAGGACTGCAAGGAGGTCGTCGCCGGAGGCGGCAAGCTGTACGTGCCGACCGAGGATCACGACGGCAGCGGCAAGTACAGCAAGACCAACGAGATCATCGCCTTCGACCTCGCCACCGGCAAGGAGACCGGCCAGCGCGCCGAGGCCGGCGACGGCTACCTGCTCTCGCCGCTGCGCATGGACGGCGGCAACCTGCTCGCCTACAAGCGGCCGCCGTACGACAAGGGCGGCCAGGTCGTCAGCATCGACGGCGGCTCCTTCAAGACGAACGAGCTGCTGGAGAACCCGGCCACCCAGGACGTGCGGCAGGCGGAGACCACGATGCTCCCCGACTACGCGGAGATCCTGTACGGGCAGGGCCGGCTGTACATGTCGGCCGTGTACGCGCACAAGGTCTCCTACGGCAAGGAGTATCTGCTGCTCGCGTTCGGCGCGGGCGGCTGATCGTACGCCCCGGGGCGCTTCCGAGCGCCCGGGGGTGAATGCGAGGGATTACCAGGGAGTGCCCCGGATTTCATCGATCCGGGGCACTTCTCCTTCATAGGGGCAGCGCGACGTCGAACAAGCGTGTAGCTTCCGGGGGCATGAAGGGCGGGGTGCCGGGGGGCCTCTGTCGTGGTGGGCCGGTGGGCGTCCATAGTGGGGCATCCATGGGGGGGACTGGGGGGTTGCTCTATGGGAGTGCGGCTCATGGTCGTCGACGACCATCGCCTGCTCGCGGAGGCACTGGCGTCGGCGTTGAAGCTGCGCGGGCACCGGGTGCTCGCGGCGGCGGCGCCGGCCGTGGGCGCGGCCGATCTGGTGATCGCGCGGGCGCCGGAGGTGTGCCTGCTGGGCACGGCGGCGCCGGCCGAGCCGGGGGCGTTCGACCCGGTGGTGAAGATCAAGCGGGAGCGGCCGCAGGTGGCGGTGCTGGTGCTGGGTCCGGTGCCGTCACCGAGGGGTATCGCGGCGGCCTTCGCGGCCGGTGCGTCGGGGTACGTACGGCACGACGAGCGGATCGAGGGGGTCGAGCGGGCCATCATGAAGGCCCGGGCCGGTGAGGCGGCGGTGGCTCCTCAGCTGTTGCAGGGAGCCTTCGGCGAGCTGCTCAATCCGGCGGCGCAGCCCGATGACGAGGGGCAGCGGCTGCTGCAGATGCTCACGCCGCGCGAGGTGGAGGTGCTGGTCAGGGTCGCCGAAGGGGAGGACACCCGGCTGATCGCCGCCGGGATGGGGATCGCTCCGAGCACGGCGCGTACGCATGTGCAGCGGGTCCTGATGAAGCTGGGGGTCGGCTCCCGCCTGGAGGCTGCGGCACTGGCGGCGCGGACGGGGCTGCTGGACCGTGCGGGGCCGCTGACGGCGGGGCCGGAGTCGTAGCGGACCCCCGCCCCGCGGGCGACGGGGCTGCGCCCTACTCGTTCTTCCCCGGCTCCACCGGCTCCTCCGGCAGGCCTTCCGGAGGCAACGGCGGCGGGGTCGGCCGCAGTTTCAGCCATGCCAGGAAGAAGACGCCGAGGAGCAGCATGCCGATGCCGGTCCACAGGTTGATGTTGACGCCCTGGGCCTTGGCGATGGCGGCCTGGGAGTCGGTGATGCCGACGATCGTGACGATGACGCCGTAGAGCACGAACAGGCCGCCGATGATGCGGCGCAGGTCGAAGATGCGGGCCGCGGTCGCGGACTTGCCCTCCAGCTCGGTGACTTCCCGCTGGACGTCGTCCTCGGAGTAGTGGAAGGGCTCGTGGTGCTCGTGACGGCGCGAGTGCTCGGTCATGGTTTCCTCATCCTCCCGCGGTCAGAACGAGAACGGGATGTAGCAGACGGCGGCCAGGATGATCGCTCCCCAGCCCAGCAGGGCGGGCCTGCGGTACCAGGCGTCGTCGCCGGGGGCGGGCGGTTCGGCCATGCCGGGGGAGCGGGTGCCGTAGACCAGGCCCTGCAGCTCGTGCGCCGGCTTCGGCGTGGTGAACAGGGACACGGCGAACATCACGACCGCGCCGGCGACGAAGCCCGCGATGGCGGAGACGAAGTTGGCGCCCTGGTCGGAGGGGATCGAGATGATGCCCTTCTTGTAGAACACGAAGTAGTTGACCATCGCGGTCACGGTGCCGGCGAGCAGCCCCCAGAAGCCGGACCTGGCCGAGGCGCGCTTCCAGAACATGCCGACGATGAAGACCACGAACATCGGCACGTTGAAGAAGGAGAACAGCGTCTGCAGGTAGGCCATGATGTTCGAGAACGAGGACGCCAGGAACGCGGTGCCGATGGAGGCGACGACGCCGATCGCGGTGATCAGGCGGCCGAAGCGCACGTAGTACCCGTCCTCGCGGCCCCGCACGACGTAGCGGCCCCAGATGTCGTTGGTGAACACCGTGTTGAACGACGACACGTTGGCGGCCATGCCGGCCATGAACGCGGCGAGCAGACCGGTGACCGCGATGCCCAGCACGCCGTTGGGGAGCAGCTCCTGCATCAGGTAGGGGATGGCGTCGTTGTACTGGTAGCCGGAGCCGGGAGTGCCGAAGTTCGGGATGAGCGCGGCGACGACCAGTCCGGGGATCATCACCAGGAAGACGAAGAAGACCTTCGGGTAGGCGGCGATCAGCGGGGTCCGCTGGGAGGCGGAGAGGTTCTTCGCGGACAGGGCGCGCTGCACCTCGGCGAAGTTGGTGGTCCAGTAGCCGAAGGAGAGGACGAAGCCGAGGCCGAGGACGATCGTCAGCCAGTTGGCACCGAGCGGGTTGCTGCTGCCGATGCCGGTGCCGCCCCAGGCGGTGGTGAAGTTGTGGCCGTGGGTGGCGGTGAGCTTGTCGGTCAGGCCGCCCCAGCCGCCGACCTTCTTCAGGCCGAGGACGGTGATCGGGATGAGGGCGGCCAGGATCACGAAGAACTGGAGCACCTCGTTGTAGATCGCGGAGGACAGGCCGCCCAGCGTGATGTACGCCAGCACGAAGGCGCCGGCGACCACGATGGCCACCCACTGCGGCCAGCCGAGCAGGGCCTCGACGACGATCGAGAGGGCGTAGAGGTTGACGCCGGCGATCAGGATGGCTGCGAAGGCGAACAGGATCGAACTGAGCAGGTGAGCGCCCCGGTCGAAGCGCAGCAGCAGGAACTCGGGGACCGAGCGGACCTTGCTGCCGTAGTAGAAGGGCATCATCACCAGGCCCAGGAACACCATGGCCGGGATGGCGCCGATCCAGTACCAGTGCACGGTGTAGGCGCCGTACTGGGCGCTGTTCGCGGCCATGCCCAGGATCTCGGTGGCGGCCAGGTTCGCGGAGATGAAGGCGAGGCCGGTGATCCAGGCGGGCAGCGAGCGTCCCGAGAGGAAGAAGTCGAGGCTGGTCTTCACCGAGCGGCGGGCCGCGAAGCCGATGCCGAGGACGACGACGAAGTAGATCGCCAGGATCGTGTAGTCCAGCCAGTTGGTGGGGAGCCGTAGCTGCGCCGCCAGATAGGTGGGGGCGTGTGTGGGGGTTTGCATGAGAACTCGCTTCGTTGCGCGAACTGATCCAGAGCGGAACCTACGCCTCCGCGTTCAGCAATTGAACACTTCTGTTGGGGTTCTTTGTTTGATCGTGATGGGCCGAGGTGTTGTCGGGTTGTGATCTGTTATGTTTGATTGTGTTGAGTGATTGGGTGCGGGACGTAGAGGAGTCCGGCGTTGAAGAAGACCTCGACACGGCTGGCCGACGGTCGTGAACTGATCTACTACGACCTTCGGGACGACAGCGTGCGGACCGCCGTCGACCGCCGTCCGCTGGACCGTACGGTCACCACGTCCGAGATCCGCCGCGATGTGCTGCTCGGCGACTCGGTGGCCATCGCCTCCCACCGTCAGGGCCGCACCTACCATCCACCGGCCGACGAGTGCCCGCTGTGCCCGACACGGGGCGAGCGCCTCAGCGAGATCCCGGACTCCTCGTACGACGTCGTCGTCTTCGAGAACCGCTTCCCCTCGCTGGCCGGCGACTCCGGCCGCTGCGAGGTCGTCTGCTTCACCTCCGACCACGACGCCTCCTTCGCCGACCTCACCGAGGAGCAGGCGCGCCTGGTGCTGGACGCGTGGACGGACCGGACGTCGGAGCTGTCGCATCTGCCCTCCGTCGAGCAGGTGTTCTGTTTCGAGAACCGCGGTGAAGAGATCGGTGTGACCCTGGGGCATCCGCACGGACAGATCTACGCCTACCCCTTCACCACGCCCCGCACCGCGCTGATGCTCCGCTCGCTCGCCGCCCACAAGGAGGCGACCGGCGGGGAGAACCTGTTCGACGCCGTCCTGGAGCGGGAACTCGCCGACGAGCGGGTCGTCCTTGAGGGTGAACACTGGGCGGCCTTCGTGCCCTACGCGGCGCACTGGCCGTACGAGGTCCACCTGTACCCGAAGCGCCGGGTGCCCGATCTGCTCGCGCTCGACGAGGCGGCACGCACAGAATTTCCCCAGATCTATCTGGAACTCTTGAGGCGCTTCGACCGGATCTTCGACGGCCGGGAGGGAGGGGAAGGCACCGTGGAGGAGCCTCCGACGCCGTACATCGCGGCCTGGCACCAGGCCCCCTTCGGCACGCTGGAGGAGTTCGACGGTGTCACGCGGGACGACTTCGCACTCCACCTCGAGCTTTTCACCATTCGCCGCACTTCCGGCAAGCTGAAGTTTCTCGCGGGTTCCGAGTCCGGCATGAGCGTGTTCATCAACGACGTGCCGCCGGAACGCGCGGCCGAGCGACTGCGAGAGGTAGCGAGTTCATGAAGTACCTGGTGACGGGTGGCGCGGGTTACGTCGGCAGTGTCGTGGCCCAGCACCTGCTGGAGGCCGGCCACGAGGTCACCGTCCTCGACAACCTCTCCACCGGCTTCCGCGAGGGCGTGCCCGCCGGGGCCGCGTTCGTCGAGGGCGACATCCGCGATGCCGCCAAGTGGCTCGACGCCTCCTACGACGGCGTGCTGCACTTCGCCGCCTCCTCGCAGGTCGGGGAGTCGGTGGCGAAGCCGGAGAAGTACTGGGACAACAACGTCGCCGGCAGCATGGCCCTGCTCGGCGCGATGCGCGAGGCGGGTGTCCGCAGGCTCGTCTTCTCCTCCACGGCGGCCACCTACGGCGAGCCCGAGCAGGTCCCGATCGCGGAGACCGCCCCGACCAGGCCGACCAGCCCCTACGGCGCCACCAAGCTCGCCGTCGACCACATGATCACCAGTGAGGCGAACGCCCACGGCCTGGCCGCGGTGTCCCTGCGCTACTTCAACGTGGCCGGTGCCTACGGCGCGTACGGCGAGCGCCACGACCCCGAGTCGCACCTGATCCCGCTGGTCCTCCAGGTCGCTCAGGGCCGCCGCGAGGCGATCTCCGTCTACGGTGACGACTACCCCACCCCGGACGGCACCTGCGTCCGCGACTACATCCACGTCGCCGACCTGGCCGAGGCCCACCTGCTGGCCCTGACGGCCGCGCAGCCGGGCGAGCACCTGGTCTGCAACCTCGGGAACGGCAGCGGCTTCTCCGTCCGCCAGGTCATCGACACCGTCCGCAAGGTCACCGGGCACCCGATCCCCGAGGTGGTGGCACCGCGCCGCGGCGGCGACCCGGCGGCCCTGGTCGCCTCGGCGGACACGGCCCGCGAGAAGCTGGGCTGGAACCCGTCCCGCGCGGACCTCGCGGGGATCGTCGCGGACGCGTGGGAGTTCGCGCAGAGCATCGCAAGGGAGCAGTAGTGGGGGCACAGCAGGTCCGGGAGCGCTTCGCCGAACTGTACGGAGCGGAGCCCGAGGGAGTGTGGGCGGCGCCGGGCCGGGTCAACCTGATCGGCGAGCACACCGACTACAACGACGGCTTCGTGATGCCCTTCGCGCTGCCGCACCAGGCGACGGCGGCGGTCTCCCGCCGCACCGACGGCGTCCTGCGCCTGCACTCGGCGGACGTCGAGGGCGGGGTCGTGGAGCTGTCGCCGGACGCACTCGCCCCGCGGAGCGACCAGGACTGGACGGCCTACCCGGCGGGCGTGGTCTGGGCCCTGCGCGGGGCCGGGCACCCGGTCACCGGCGCGGACGTCCACCTCGCCTCCACGGTCCCGACCGGCGCGGGCCTGTCCTCCTCGGCAGCTCTGGAGGTCGTGATCGCGCTCGCGCTCAACGACCTGTACGAGCTCGGCCTGCCGCGCTGGCAGCTGGCCCGCCTGTGCCAGCGTGCCGAGAACGTCTACGTCGGCGCGCCGACCGGGATCATGGACCAGACGGCGTCGGCCTGCTGCCAGGAGGGCCACGCCCTCTTCCTCGACACCCGCGACCTGTCCCAGCGGCAGATCCCCTTCGACCTGGCGGCCGAGGGGCTGCGCCTGCTGGTGGTCGACACGCAGGTCAAGCACGCCCACAGCGGTGGCGAGTATGGCAAGCGCCGGGCCGGCTGCGAGAAGGGCGCGGCCCTGCTCGGCGTCGACGCCCTGCGCGACATCCCCTACGCCGGACTCGACGCCGCCCTGGCCCGGCTCGGCGACGAGGAGGAGGTCGTCCGCCTGGTCCGGCACGTCGTCACCGAGGACCAGCGGGTCGAGCGGGTCGTGGAACTCCTCCGCTCCGGCGAGACCCGCGCGATCGGCCCGGTCCTCACCGAGGGCCACACCTCCCTCCGCGACGACTTCCGCATCTCCTGCCCCGAGCTGGACCTGGTCGTCGACACCGCCCTGGCGCACGGCGCCCTCGGCGCCCGGATGACCGGCGGCGGCTTCGGCGGCTCGGCGATCGTCCTGGCGGAGGCGACCGACGTGGACACCCTCACCAAGGCGGTCGAGGAGGCCTTCGCCGCGGCCGGCTTCATGACACCCCGCGTGTTCGAGGCGGTGCCGGCGGCGGGGGCGCGGCGGATGAACTGACGGCATCGACTCCCCCGGCCCTCACCGGGCCTCGTGCGCGATCCACGTGCACGGGGCCCGGTGCCGTCCTTCCCGGACCGTGGCACCGGCCGCCGAAGTACCAAGCTCAGACGGGGCACTTGGCACCGGCCGGTAATGCACATGGCCATTACCGCCCTGCGGCGGTACACCAGGAGACACGGGGGAGGCCACGCATGGCGTGGGAGGAGTGGGAGCAGCTGAAGGCTCAGGCGGCCGATCGGCATTCCACACGGATGCAGCTCACTGAGCACGCCTACAGGCCGGCCGGGTGCAAGGGTTCCCGCGACTTTCCCCAAGAGTTGCCCCCCCTACGAGGACGGCTGATGAAGGACGACGAGATCGTCGCGCATTTCGACGGCCGTGGCCGTGTCCACCTGCGGTTCGGCCGCGTCTGTGCCGAGAAGGCTCGCCGCATGGTGGAGATCGCCCACGCGCTCGGCTACCGGCCGCTTGCTGCGGGCGCTCTCCGTCGGGGTGACGTCCCACGTTTCCACGAACGCGACGACGACCCCCGGGCCCGCCGCCGGGCCGAGCGGACCGTCGAGCGGCTGCGGGCGGGCGGTCCCGTGCTGGTGGACGACGAGTCGGCGTTGCCCCCTCCGCCCCCGCCGGCCCCGGCCCCGCCGCTGATGCCCCGGCAGCCGACGCCCCGCCCCCGGCGGTCGTTGGAACCCCAGCCGACGCCACCGGTGGGGCCGCCCGGGCCCCGGGTTCCGCCCCGGCCGCCCCACCCGCCCCCGCCTCCGGCGCCTTTGTCCGCGGCGGAGTGAGCGTCCGTCAGGCCAGACACTTCGTCAGCGAGTACTCCGTGATGCCCGGTGGATAGTCGGGGATCACGCACACCACCTCGTAGCCCTGCTTCGTGTAGAACTCCGGGGCCTGGAAGTCCCACGTCTCCAGCCGGGCGGTCGTGCAGCCGCGGGCGGTGCGGGCGATGTGCTCGGCCTCGGCGAGGAGGCGCGTGCCGAGGCCCGCGCCGCGGTGGCGGGAGTCGACCCACAGGTAGGTGACGTGCAGCCAGGTCGTCCAGGTGTGGCCGACCAGACCGCCCGCCAGGTCGCCCGCCGCGTCCAGTGCCCACACGTGCAGCGGGACTTCGCGCTCGCCGGGCGTGCCGCGCAGGGCCGCGAGGACGGGGGATGCCGCCGTGTTGGTGTCCCTCAGCCGGGAGCGGAGCAGATCACGTCGGCCTTTGTCGACTTCCGCCTCAATACGAAACATGCGGCACACCATAAACGTGCCGGACGGCCAGTTCTGTAAATCGACTTCCGCTCCGTGCTCCCATCCGTACTCTGAGGAACAGCACCGGTGGGGGCCGGTGCCGATCAGGGGGCGAGACAGGCGGGTACGGCACCCGCGGTGGGGGTAGCAGTGTCCGCAACGGCGGCGGCCGTGCGGTCGGCGTTCCTTCCGCGGGTGTCGTGTCCGCGCGCCTCGTCGTTCAGCCGGACCTTGGGTATCCCCTGCTCCGCGCGGAGCCTGGGGAAGGGGGTTTCGTGGTTCGCATTCGAGTCCTGGTCGTCGACGACCACCGCATCTTCGCCGAGTCACTGGCCGCGGCGCTGGCCGCCGAGCCCGACGTCGACGTCTCCGCCGCGGGCAGCGGCCCGGCCGCGCTGCGCTGCCTGGAACGAGCGGCCGCCGAAGGCCGCCGCTACGACGTCCTGCTCGTCGACGCCGACCTGGGCGGCAACCTGCCCGGCGTCCGCCCGGCCGTGCCCGTCCAGGAGGGCAACGAGGAAGGCCTGGTGGACGGGATCTCGCTGGTCGTGGGCGTCCGCTCGGCACAGCCCGCGGTGCGGACCGTGGTCCTCGCCGAGAAGGACGATCCCCGGCGCGCGGCCCTCGCGCTGCAGGCCGGCGCCTCCGGGTGGGTCGCCAAGGACTGCTCCCTCTCCCGGCTGCTGTCGGTGATCCGGGGTGTGCTGCGCGACGAGACCCATCTGCCGCCCGCCCTGCTCACCGGCGTTCTCAAGGAGCTGACGGCCGCGCGCAAGCACCGCACCGAGAGCGAGCGGCTGGTGGAGTCGCTGACCCCGCGCGAGCGGGAGGTGCTGCGCTGCATGGTCGCGGGCCTGGGCCGCAAGGCCGTCGCCGAACGGCTGTTCCTCTCCCCGCACACCGTGCGCACCCACATGCAGAACGTCCTCGGCAAGCTGGGCGTCCATTCGACCCTGGCCGCCGTGGCGCTCGCCCGGCGGGCCGGCGTGGGACCGGTGGACCTGGGGCCTGCCGGGCGGATGGTGCCGGAGAAAACGAACAGCGCCTGATCAACGTGCGTCAGCGGGGTCTGGTGCGGATGCAAGGCGGAGGAGGGAGTCGACGCGGAGCGTCGGCGAGTGGCGACAGCGCGGCAGCTGTGCGTGCCAGACCCCCGCGTCTCCGGCAGGAGCCGCGCGGCAGGCCCCTAGCTGGTGCTGTGACCGGAAAGGTGTGCCGGAAAGCTCGCGGCGTCCGGTGCTGGGGGCACCTCCCACGCCGTTCACAGTGGGGGAGCCTCGCAAGGCGGAGCATCGCCTGCGTACTGGATGTACTCGGGTGATGCGACAACGCGGCGAGGTGCCGTGCCGGGCGTCGCGAGCCGGTGAATCTTTCCGGCCACAGCCCTTCTAGCCGGGGATGTTGTCGAACGGGGCGGTCAACTGGCGTAGAAGTGCCGCCAGTTCGGCGCGCTGGGCGCGGGACAGCTCGGCGAGGATCGCCCGCTCCTGGTCCAGCAGGCCCGCCAGCGCCTGGTCCGCGCGATCGCGGCCCGTGTCGGTCAGCCGGACCAGCACGCCCCGCCGGTCGCTCGGGTCGGGCAGCCGTTCCACCAGGCCCTTCTTCGCGAGCCGGTCGATCCGGTTGGTCATGGTGCCCGAGGTGACCAGGGTTTGGGTCAGCAGCTGTCCGGGGGAGAGCTGGTACGGCGTTCCCGCGCGCCTGAGTGCGGTCAGTACGTCGAACTCCCAGGGCTCCAGTTGGTGCTCGGCAAAGGCGAGCCGCCGTGCGCGGTCCAGGTGCCGGGCCAGTCTGCTGACCCGGCTGAGCACCTCGAGCGGCTCCACGTCGAGGTCCGGGCGCTCCCGGCGCCACGCTGCGACCAGCCGATCGACCTCGTCCTCCATGGAGATCAGTGTAGTGGTTGTGTCGACATGAAGTCTCTTGATCTCAAGTCTCTTGACATCGAGATAAATGGGGCGGGACAGTGGGAGACATGACGACGCCCACCTGGGATCCGGCCCAGTACCTGCGCCATGCCGGCCACCGCGCCCGCCCCTTCATCGATCTGCTCGCCCGCGTCCCCGCCCTCCCGGACGAACGGCCGCGCATCGCCGACCTCGGCTGCGGCCCGGGCAACGTCACCGCCCTGCTCGCCGAACGCTGGCCCACCGCCCACATCACCGGCTACGACAACTCGCCCGAGATGCTCGACAAGGCGCACGTCGACCACGAGGGCGCGACGGCAGGGGGCGGCCGACTGGACTTCGCGCACGCCGATGCCCGCGTGTGGACGCCCGGGGAGCCGTACGACCTGATCGTCTCCAACGCCACGCTGCAGTGGGTGCCGGGCCACGCCGACCGCTTCGTCGACTGGATCGCCGCTCTGAAGCCCGGCGGCACCTTCGCCTTCCAGATCCCGGACAACATCGACGCCCCGCTGCACGCCCTGATGCGCGAGCTGGCCGCCGGGCCCCGCTGGAAGTCCCGCCTCGCCGACGTGCTGCGCCACACGGACTCCGTCCACGCGCCCGGCACCTACCTGGACCGCCTCGCCCGGCTCGGCTGCGCCACGGATGTATGGCAGACCACGTACTTCCACGTCCTGACCGGCGAGGACCCCGTCCTCGACTGGGTCAAGGGCACCGGTCTGCGACCCGCCCTGACCGCACTGGCCGACGACCCCGGGGCCCGGGAAGCCTTCGTCGCCGAGTACCGGGACCTGCTGCGGGAGGCCTACCCGAGCGCGCCGTACGGCACGGTCCTGCCGTTCCGCCGGATGTTCGCCGTGGCCGTGAAGGGGGAGTGAGGGTGCTCGTCGCGATCGACCACGTCCAGCTTGCGGCGCCGCCGGGCTCGGAGGATGCCCTGCGGGCGTACTACGGGAACGTCCTGGGGCTGACGGAAGTACCCAAGCCGCCGGTGCTCGCGGCGCGCGGGGGCTGCTGGTTCCGGGCTGGTGCCGTCCGGCTCCACCTGGGCATCGAGGGGGACTTCCGCCCGGCACGCAAGGCGCACCCCGGACTCCGGGTGACGGACATCGAGGCCTACGCGGCTCGGCTCGCCGAGCGCGGAGCACCGGTGACCTGGGACGACAACCTCCCGGGCCACCTGCGCTTCTACTCCGTGGATCCGGTGGGGAACCGGCTGGAGTTCCTGGAGGCGGTCAAGCCGTCCGGTCCAGGTGCGTGACGAGGACCCGGGCGACGGCTCCGGCCAGTGCGCGGCGCCCGGATCCCGGACGAGGCGGACGCTCACGGATCCGGCCCCGGCATTCACTCGACTCGTGCGCGGGGGACAGCTGGTCCGAGCGTCCCCCTCGGCCCTGCGCGCCGCCGGTAATCGGCAACCCGTCAGGGCGTCTTCGAGATCCTCCGATCGCCCACGGTCTCGCGGGGCTACCTCGTGTCCCCCCGGTTCAGCTCTTCCGGTGCCCGATCAACCGCGGCTTCTGCTCCAGCCCGTCCAGCCCGTGCCAAGCCAGATTCACCAGATGGGCAGCGACCTCCGCCTTCTTCGGGCGGCGCACGTCCAGCCACCACTGGCCGGTCAGGGCGACCATCCCGACCAGGGCCTGCGCGTACAGGGGCGCCAGCTTCGGGTCGAAGCCGCGGCTCTTGAACTCGCGGCCCAGGATGTCCTCCACCTGGGTGGCGATGTCGGAGATGAGGGAGGCGAAGGTTCCGGTGGACTGCGGGATGGGGGAGTCGCGGACCAGGATACGGAAACCGTCCGTGTACTCCTCGATGTAGTCGAGCAGCGCGAAGGCCGCCTGTTCGCACAGTTCGCGGGGGTGGCCGGCCGTCAGCGAGCTGGTCACCATGTCCAGCAGGCGCCGCATCTCGCGGTCCACCACCACCGCGTACAGTCCCTCCTTGCCGCCGAAGTGCTCGTACACCACCGGCTTGGAGACCCCGGCCTTCGCCGCGATCTCCTCCACCGAGGTGCCCTCGAAGCCCTTCGCCGCGAAGAGCGTGCGACCGATCTCCAGCAGCTGCTGGCGGCGCTCCGCACCGGTCATACGCGTCCGGCGGGTCCGCCGCTGCTTGTCATTGCCGGGATTGCTGCTGGAATCGGTCGCCACGGCGTCAATCATGCCGCCTCGGCCGTATCCTTCCGGCGCTGGGAGCCGCCTTCCTCGGTGTTACGGCGCGAATCGATACGCGAGCGTGACGGCCAGCGCACGTCGTACGCCCAGCCGAGCAGCTCGAACCAGCGGATGAAGCGGGCCGAGGAGTCGATCTGCCCACGCATCACACCGTGCCGGGCCGAAGTCGGGTCGGCGTGGTGCAGGTTGTGCCAGGACTCCCCGCAGGACAGGACCGCAAGCCACCAGACGTTGCCCGAGCGGTCCCGCGACTTGAACGGCCGCTTGCCCACCGCGTGACAGATCGAGTTGATCGACCACGTCACATGGTGCAGCAGCGCCACTCGCACGAGTGAACCCCAGAAGAACGCGGTGAACGCGCCCCACCAGGACATCGTCACCAGGCCGCCGATCAGCGGAGGCAGGGCGAGGGACAAGGCCGTCCACAGGACGAACTGGCGGGAGATCGCCCGGATCGCCCTGTCCTTGATCAGGTCCGGCGCGTACTTGTCCTGCGGCGTCTGCTCCTCGTCGAACATCCAGCCGATGTGCGCCCACCACAGGCCCTTCATCAGCGCGGGGACCGTCTCCCCGAACCGCCACGGAGAGTGCGGGTCGCCCTCGGCGTCGGAGAACTTGTGGTGCCTGCGGTGGTCGGCCACCCAGCGCACCAGCGGCCCCTCGACCGCCAGCGACCCCATGATCGCGAGCGCGATCCGCAGCGGCCGCTTGGCCTTGAAGGAACCATGGGTGAAGTACCGGTGGAAACCGATCGTGATGCCGTGGCACCCAAGGAAGTAGAAGAACACCAGCAGGCCCACATCGAGCCAGCTCACCCCCCAGCCCCAGGCCAGCGGCACGGCCGCCACCAGTGCCAGGAACGGCACGGTGATGAACAGGAGCAGCGTGATCTGCTCGATCGAGCGCTTCTGCTCGCCGCCCAGCGTGGCGGAGGGGGTGGAAGTGTCGTTGGCCTTACGGGCTTCTTCGATCACGTCGGAACTTGAGGTCATGCGCGTCCCCTGTGGGGTCGAGGGTAGAGGCGGGTGCCGGGCCGCCGGGACCGGGCGGGACTCGAACGGTGCTCCCCTACGGTTCCGTAACCTACGGCAACGTAAGTATGGCAGCGCGTCCCCCGGCGGCAAGAGCCCCAGAGCCTGCGCGTCCGCATGGCCACCTATCCTTGGAGTCGGTCGGACAGCGCGGTCCGCTCTGAATCCTTCCCGGACGTTCCAGCCCGTATGCGGCACCCGCCGCGTGATGGACGGATGTCCCGGGTTCCCTCCCAGACGAGCTTCAACACTGCAAGGAGCCGCACCTGTGAGCAGTGCCGACGACCAGACCACCACGACCAGCAGCGAGTTGCGCGCCGACATCAGGCGACTGGGTGACCTCTTGGGCGAGACTCTCGTACGGCAGGAAGGCCCCGAGCTTCTCGACCTGGTCGAGAAGGTCCGTCGCCTCACCCGCGAGGACGGCGAGGCCGCCGCCGAACTGCTGCGTGGCACGGAACTGGACACCGCGGCCAAGCTGGTCCGCGCCTTCTCCACCTACTTCCACCTGGCCAACATCACCGAGCAGGTGCACCGCGGCCGCGAACTGCGCGCCAGGCGCGCCGCCGAGGGCGGCCTGCTCGCCCGCACCGCCGACCGGCTCAAGGACGCCGACCCCGAGCATCTGCGGCAGACCGTCGAGCACCTCAACGTTCGCCCGGTGTTCACGGCGCACCCCACCGAGGCCGCGCGCCGGTCGGTCCTGAACAAGCTCCGGCGCGTAGCCGCGCTCCTGGACACCCCCGTCCTCGACTCCGACCGCCGCCGCCACGACGTCCGCCTCGCCGAGAACATCGACCTGGTGTGGCAGACGGACGAGCTGCGCGTGGTGCGCCCCGAGCCCGCCGACGAGGCCCGCAACGCCATCTACTACCTCGACGAACTCCACGCCGACGCCGTCGGCGACGTCCTGGAGGACCTCACCGCCGAGCTGGAACGCGTCGGCGTCAAGCTCCCCGACGACGCCCGCCCCCTCACCTTCGGCACCTGGATCGGCGGCGACCGCGACGGCAACCCCAACGTCACCCCCCAGGTCACCTGGGACGTCCTCATCCTCCAGCACGAGCACGGCATCAACGACGCCCTGGAGATGGTCGACGAGCTGCGCGGCCTGCTCTCCAACTCCATCCGCTACACCGGCGCCACCGAGGAACTCCTCGAGTCCCTCAAGGCCGACCTGGAGCGGCTGCCCGAGATCAGCCCCCGCTACAAGCGCCTCAACGCCGAGGAGCCCTACCGGCTCAAGGCCACCTGCATCCGGCAGAAGCTGGAGAACACCAAGCAGCGCCTCGCCAAGGGCACCGCCCACGAAGAAGGCCGCGACTACCTCGGCACCGGCGAGCTGCTCGCGGACCTGCGGATCATCCAGACCTCCCTGCGCGAGCACCGCGGCGCCCTCTTCGCCGACGGCCGCCTCAACCGCACCATCCGCACCCTGGCCGCCTTCGGCCTCCAGCTCGCCACCATGGACGTCCGCGAGCACGCCGACGCCCACCACCACGCCCTCGGCCAGCTCTTCGACCGTCTCGGCGAGGAGTCCTGGCGCTACGCCGACATGCCCCGCGAGTACCGGGCCAAGCTCCTCGCCAAGGAACTGCGCTCCAGAAGGCCGCTGGCCCCCACCCCGGCACCCGTCGACGCGGCCGGCGCCAAGACCCTCGGCGTCTTCGAGACCGTCAAGCGCGCCCTGGAGGTCTTCGGCCCCGAGGTCATCGAGTCCTACATCATCTCCATGTGCCAGGGCGCCGACGACGTGTTCGCCGCGGCCGTGCTGGCCCGCGAGGCCGGCCTCCTCGACCTGCACGCAGGCTGGGCCAAGATCGGCATCGTGCCCCTCCTGGAGACCACCGACGAGCTGCGCGCCGCCGACACCATCCTCGAGGACATGCTCTCCGACCCGTCCTACCGGCGCCTGGTCGCGCTGCGCGGCGACGTCCAGGAGGTCATGCTCGGCTACTCCGACTCCTCCAAGTTCGGCGGCATCACCACCAGCCAGTGGGAGATCCACCGCGCCCAGCGGCGACTTCGCGACGTGGCCCACCGCTACGGCGTGCGCCTGCGCCTCTTCCACGGCCGCGGCGGCACCGTCGGCCGCGGCGGCGGCCCCTCCCACGACGCCATCCTCGCCCAGCCCTGGGGCACCCTGGAGGGCGAGATCAAAGTCACCGAGCAGGGTGAGGTCATCTCCGACAAGTACCTCATCCCCTCCCTCGCCCGGGAGAACCTCGAACTGACCGTCGCGGCCACCCTGCAGGCCTCCGCCCTGCACACCGCCCCCCGCCAGTCCGACGAGGCCCTCGCCCGCTGGGACGCCGCCATGGACGTCGTCTCCGACGCCGCCCACGCGGCCTACCGCCGCCTGGTCGAGGACCCCGACCTGCCGGCCTACTTCTTCGCCTCCACCCCGGTCGACCAGCTCGCCGACCTGCACCTCGGCTCCCGGCCCTCCCGCCGCCCCGACTCCGGCGCGGGCCTGGACGGCCTGCGGGCCATCCCGTGGGTGTTCGGCTGGACCCAGTCCCGGCAGATCGTCCCCGGCTGGTTCGGCGTCGGCTCCGGCCTCAAGGCCCTGCGCGAGGCGGGCCTGCGGCAGGAAGGCGACGCCGTGCTCGCCGAGATGCACGGGCAGTGGCACTTCTTCCGCAACTTCATCTCCAACGTCGAGATGACCCTCGCGAAGACCGACCTGCGGATCGCCCAGCACTACGTCGACACCCTCGTCCCCGACGAGCTCAAGCACGTGTTCGACACCATCAAGGCCGAACACGAGCTGACCGTCAGCGAGGTGCTGCGGGTGACCGGTGGAAAGGAACTGCTGGACGCCCAGCCGGTCCTGAAGCAGACCTTCACCATCCGCGACGCCTACCTGGACCCCATCTCCTACCTCCAGGTCACCCTGCTCAAGCGCCAGCGTGACGCGGCGGCAGCCGGCGCCTCAGCCGACCCGCTGCTCGCCCGCGCCCTGCTCCTCACCGTCAACGGCGTGGCAGCGGGACTGCGCAACACCGGCTGACAGCCACGCCACAACGAGGGTGCCCCCGGGGTCGTACGACCCCGGGGGCACCCCTTTTCTTTTCTCTGCCGGCTCTCCCTACGGCCGCCTCAGCCCTGCCGGGCCCTGCGGCGCCGGGCCACCAGGTAGCCGCCCGCGCCGACCAGCGCCGCGGCACCGGCCGACAGCAGGCCCACCGGAACACCGTTGCCGGTCTCGGCCAGGTCACCGCCCGCACCCTGCGCGGACGGCGCGGAGGACGGCGCGGAGGACGGCGCGGAGGACGGCGCTGAGGACCGGGAGGAGGACCGGGAGGAGGACCGGGAGGAGGACCGGGAGGAGGGGGCCGCGGAAGAAGGAGACGCCGAGGGCGACACGGACGCGCCCGGGGCCGAACCCGGGGACGAGGCGGACGGCGACGCCGAGCCGGACGGCGACGCCGAGCCGGACGGCTTGCCTCCGCCTCCGGCGGAGCCCTTGCAGTCCGTCCAGAACACCTTGTGTTTGGCCGCGCCCTTCTCGCCGTCGAAGTTCCAGAACAGCTTGTAGTGCCCGTCCGGCAGCGACAGACCCCCGGTACGGCCGTGACCGTCCGCGTCCAGGGCGAGAGCACCGGGCTTCACGGTCTCGCCCTTCACGGCGGCCGTCGGCGCCCAGGCCTCGATGTGCCAGTCGACGCGCCGGCCGCCGTCCAAGCCGAAGGCGTCCAGGTAGCAGGTGCACACATGCGGCTCGTTGCGGCGCAGTTCCTCGCCGGTGGTGGCGTCGTGGATCTTTACGGTGCCGTTGTCACCGGGGCTGTCGCATGGGCGGCGGCCGGGGCGGCAAGGCGACCGAGGCGAGGGCGGTCGGCGCGCCGACGCGAGTGAGGGTGGGCACAGGGCAGTCCATCTTCGAGATGCGAACGGGAGGACGACAGGAAGATGTGGAGGGGGCGGTTCAGCTTCCAGCGCCGCCAGGCCGCCGGTCCATCACGAACAGGCAACACATAGGCCCCCCACAGACGTGAAGAACGCCCCAACCCCTCAGAGGGTCACGAACGATGCCGTGAGCAACGCGGCTCCCGCCCCCGCCAGCACCCACGCCACCCGGGTCAGCCGCATCCCGCCCGCGACCACCACCGAGGCCATCAGCAGCGCCCCGCCGAACGGCACCCAGGCGTACAGGATCCCCGCCGGCCCGGACCGCACCACCTCATCGGTCCCCGGCTTCACCACCACGTCGTACGTCCGGCCCCTGCGCACCGCGACCGTCTTCGCGATCACCATGCTCGAGCGGGCCCGCGCGCCCTGCGACACCGGTGCGAACGGGCCACTGCACGTGTCCTCCGCACAGCCCGTCACCCTGATCGTGCCGCGCTCACGCCCCTTGGTCAGCATCACGTGCTGCGCCGTGCCCCAGGAACCCCACACCCCGGCGAACAGGATCAGCGCGGCGAGCGCACCCATCGCCGCGACCCGCCCGAACCGCAGCGCGGTCACGGAGGCCTGGCGAGAGGTGGTGGCTGTGGCAGGCATGGCCGGGATCATTGGCCATACCGCTGCGACCGGTCAACTCCCCCGGGTGCCATGCCAGGACAAGTCAGGAGTTGTACGCGCTCTGCGCCCGCTCCAGCCCCTCCGACACCAGACACTCCACCGAGTCCGCCGCCCGCTCCACGAAGTAGTCCAGCTCCTTGCGCTCCGCCGAGGAGAAGTCCTTCAACACGAAGTCCGCCACCTGCATACCACCCGGCGGACGGCCGATCCCGAACCGCACCCGGTGATAGTCCGCCCCCATCGCCTTCGTCATCGACTTCAGACCGTTGTGCCCGTTGTCGCCACCGCCCAGCTTCACACGCAGCGTGCCGTAGTCGATGTCCAACTCGTCATGGACCGCCACGATGTTCGCCACCGGCACCTTGTAGAAGTCCCGCAACGCGTTCACCGGGCCCCCGGACAGGTTCATGAACGACATCGGCTTCGCCAGGATCACCCGCCGGTTCGCCGGCCCCACCGGACCGATCCGCCCCTCCAGCACCTGCGCCTGCGCCTTGCCCGCCCGCTTGAACTTCCCCCCGATCCGCTCCGCGAGCAGGTCCACCACCATGAAACCGACGTTGTGCCGGTTCATGGCGTACTCAGGCCCTGGATTACCGAGCCCGACAATGAGCCAGGGGGCGTTGGCGGGGGTGGTCACGTCGTCCATGTCTCCTTATGCAACAGCCGCTGCTCCCCCGAGGGAAGCAGCGGCTGACACCGCTTGCGGCAGCCGTGCCGCCACCGCTGTGGGCAATCGTTCCCGGGCGCGGCCGGCAGTGCCGGGCGCCCCGAAAACAGCTCCCGGACCTGCTACGGCCGGACCGGTCGGGCTCAGGCCTCGGCGACTTCCTCGGCCTCGGTCTCCTCACCCTCCGCGGCCTCCTCGATCTGCGCCTGCAGGACCTGCAGGACGACCGCGTCCTCCTCGACGGCCAGGGTCACGCCGGACGGCAGGGTGATGTCCTTGGCGTGGACGGAGGCACCGGCCTCCAGGCCCTCGACGGAGACCGTGACGGCCTCGGGGATGTGCGTGGCCTCGGCCTCGACCGGCAGCGCGTTCAGGACGTGCTCGAGCAGGTTGCCACCCGGGGCCAGCTCGCCCTCGGTGTGCACCGGGATCTCGACCGTGACCTTCTCGCCGCGCTTGACCAGCTGCAGGTCGACGTGCTCCAGGAAGCCCTTCAGCGGGTCACGCTGCACGGCCTTCGGGATCGCCAGCTCGTTGGTCTTGCCGTCGATGTCCAGGGAGATCAGGACGTTCGGCGTACGCAGCGCCAGCAGCAGGTCGTGGCCCGGCAGGGTCAGGTGCAGCGGGTCGGAACCGTGGCCGTACAGCACACCGGGAACCTTGTTCTCACGGCGGATACGACGGGCGGCACCCTTGCCGAACTCGGTGCGCGTCTCGACGGTGAGCTTGACCTCGGACATGTTCATCACTCCTCGGAACTGGGAACGGACGTGGTCACCCGGCCACGAACGGCCTGCTACGAAGAGCGCGTCGATAACGGACCGCCGTGCCCCCGTCAGAAACGGAGTACGGCCTCCCTCGCCGAGCAACTGCAGCAGTCTACTCGGCAGGGGAGGCCGCACCAAAAGGATCTTCAGCTAGCCCGCGCAAGGGGCCTGCAGAAACCTCACTGCTCGTCGAAGAGGCTGGTCACCGACCCGTCCTCGAACACCTCACGCACCGCACTCGCGATCGTAGGAGCGATCGACAGCACCTTGATCTTGTCCAGGTGCACCGACAGCTCACCCGGCGTCGGCAGCGTGTCCGTCAACACGAACTCACTCACCCGCGAATTCTTCAGCCGGTCCGCGGCCGGCCCGGAGAGAACGCCGTGCGTGGCCGTCACGATGACGTCCTCCGCACCATGCGCGAACAGCGCATCCGCAGCCGCGCAGATCGTGCCACCGGTGTCGATCATGTCGTCCACCAGCACACACACACGACCCTTGACCTCACCCACGACCTCGTGGACGGTCACCTGGTTCGCCACATCCTTGTCACGCCGCTTGTGCACGATCGCCAGCGGCGCACCCAGCCGGTCGCACCAGCGGTCCGCCACCCGCACACGACCCGCATCCGGCGACACGACCGTCAGCTTGTCGCGGTCCACCTTCCGGCCCACGTAGTCGGCCAGCAGCGGAAGCGCGAACAGGTGGTCCACCGGACCGTCGAAGAAGCCCTGAATCTGATCCGTGTGCAGATCGACCGTCAGGATCCGGTCCGCCCCCGCCGTCTTCATCAGATCCGCGATCAGACGCGCCGAAATCGGTTCACGGCCCCGGTGCTTCTTGTCCTGCCGCGCGTAACCGTAGAACGGCACGATGACCGTGATGGAGCGGGCCGACGCACGCTTCAGCGCGTCGATCATGATCAACTGCTCCATGATCCACTTGTTGATCGGAGCCGTGTGGCTCTGGATCAGGAAGCAGTCCGCACCACGAGCCGACTCCTGGTAACGGACGTAGATCTCACCGTTCGCGAAATCGAAGGCCTTCGTCGGGACGACCCCGACCTCCAGCTGCTGGGCGACCTCCTCGGCAAGCTCGGGGTGGGCGCGGCCGGAGAAGAACATCAACTTCTTCTCGCCGGTCGTCTTGATCCCGGTCACAGCACAGTCTCCTCAGAGGTTGTCTCAGCCAGCCGGCTGCTCGGCGACCTCTCGGCTGGGCGTGAGAGGCCGTATCAGCTGGTAAGGGTGCGGGTGCACGCTCGCGATGTGCACTTATCACGGTACGCCGTGTTTGGCGCACCCGTGTCCGGTCAGCCCTCGCGCTCGCCCTGCCGCGACGCCGCCTCGGCCGCCTTCGCGGCCGCACTCCCAGGACGCTTACGAGCCACCCAACCCTCGATATTCCGCTGCTGGCCACGGGCCACGGCCAGCGAACCGGGCGGCACATCCTTCGTGATCACGGACCCCGCGGCGGTGTACGCACCGTCCCCGACCGTGACAGGAGCCACAAACATGTTGTCCGAACCCGTCTTGCAATGCGACCCGACAGTCGTGTGGTGCTTGCTCTCACCGTCATAGTTCACGAACACACTCGCCGCCCCGATGTTCGTGAAATCACCGATCGTCGCGTCACCCACGTACGACAGATGCGGAACCTTCGTCCCCTCACCGATCGACGAGTTCTTCGTCTCGACATACGTACCGATCTTGGCCTTCGCCCCGAGACGCGTACCAGGCCGCAGATACGCGTACGGCCCGACCGACGCCCCCTCACCGATCCGCGCACCCTCCGACACCGTGTTGTCCACCCGCGCCCCCGCACCCACCCGGGTGTCCTTCAGCCGGCTGTTCGGCCCGACCTCCGCACCCGCACCGATGTGCGTCGAACCAGTGAGCTGGGTGTTCGGATGCACCACGGAGTCCTGCTCGAACGTCACCGTCACATCCACCCACGTGCCGGCCGGATCCACGACCGTCACCCCGTCGAGCATCGCCCGGGTGAGCAGTCGCTCGTTGAGAATGCGACGCGCCTCCGCGAGCTGCACACGGTTGTTGATCCCGGCGATCTCCCGATGATCACCCGCCACGGACGCGCCGACCCGATGGCCGGCCTCCCGCAGAATCCCCAGAACGTCGGTCAGGTACTCCTCGCCCTGACTGTTGTCCGTCCGCACCTTCTTCAGCGCGTCCGCCAGCAACTGCCCGTCGAACGCGAACACCCCGCTGTTGATCTCCCGGATCGACCGCTGGACATCGGAGGCGTCCTTGTGCTCCACGATCGCCGTGACGGCACCGGTCGCCTCGTCGCGGACGATACGGCCGTAACCCGTCGCGTCCGGCACCTCGGCCGTCAGCACGGTCACCGCGTTGCCGTCGGCGCGATGGGTCGCGGCGAGCTCCTTCAGGGTGTCGCCGGTCAGCAGGGGGGTGTCCCCGCAGACGACCACGACGGTCCCCTCGACAGCCCCGCCCAACTCCTCCAGCCCCATCCGCACGGCGTGCCCCGTGCCGTTCTGCTGCGCCTGCACGGCCGTACGGACAGCGGAGTCGATCTCGGTCAGGTGCGCGGTCACCTGCTCACGGGCGTGACCCACGACGACGACCAGGTTCGCCGGGTCCAACTCACGGGCGGCGGCCAGCACATGGCCCACCAGGGAACGGCCACAGATCTGGTGCAGGACCTTCGGTGTGGCCGACTTCATACGGGTGCCCTCACCCGCTGCAAGAACGACGACGGCTGCCGGGCGGATGGCGCTCACGGGGTTGCCCTTCGGCTCTGGATGGGTGGGGGTGACAGCCGCAGGATACCGGGGTGTGTTCTGGGGGATATGAGAGCGGGCCCTGACAGTGCGGTCAGGGCCCGAACCTGGGTCTTGTGTGCTGTGGCTCCCGGAGAAGGATTCGAACCCTCATTCAACGGACCAAAACCGTTTGTCCTGCCCTTAGACGATCCGGGATGGTTTGCGCTCTATGTCCGATTCGGTTGATCGGCTTCGCGTGCGGCCTCCACTATGCCGTACCAAGAGCCCTCGATGCGACGGTACAAGTCGGCGCCTTTCAGGACTTCAACCGTGAGGCAGCCTCGATGGTCGTCGCCAGTGTTCTTGCGAACCGTCTTTGGATTGTGCTTCTTGAGTGTCGTCTTGTTGAAGGCGGAGCGGTCCATGCCGACGAGATCGGCCCAGTGCTGTTCGGCGCCCGGCACGTCCGCTGTTTCATGGATCATGACGGTGAACCGCAGGCGCTCCCGCTCCACTCCCAGGAGGTCGAGCCAGTCGAGGAAGACCTTGATCATGCCGGGGGCGCTGTTGACGAAGGTGACGTTCTCGCGGCGGTCATACGGCTTGTCCTTGGCGCCCTCGGCCCAGTAGAGCCCCACGCCGACGAGGAAGAGCTCACGGGCCGACACGCTGCCGACGGCCTGCTTGGCCTCGTCCTTGGTGTGTCGGCGCTCTTCGTTCCGGATGCGCAGCTTCTCCTCCCACCCCTTCCTTGCGATGGCTGCGGCTTCTTCCGGGGTGCGTTTGCGCTCGGGCTTCGGCAAGTCCCGGACCCACAGTGACACCGAGCTTCGTGAGCACCCCAGTGCGGCCTCGATCTGGTCGTACGTCCGTCCCTGGAGCCGTAGCTCCCGCGCCTTCTCGCGCAGGTCGTCCTTCGCGTTCGGTCGCTTCGTCCACTCCGGCGGTGGCTCCCCCTTGTTGGTTGAGGATGTCGTTGTTGAAGATCTTCAGCTCGTCCCGGATCTTCCGGAGGCTGTAGCCCTCGCGCCGCAACGCGACCGCTCGCTCCCGCAACCCCTCGAAGTCCTCGTACGTGCCGCTCCTGCCAGGTGCATGTGCCATGTGCATACCGTCCGGGCGGAATGTCTGCTTCCGGGGTCGAACGGGTGTGGTTCAACAGTTCGAGGGATTCCGGCGGGTTTCGAGGTCGTTCGATTACGGAGTGTGGTCCGCGCGGGTAGGTGAAAGTCGCCGGAAAAGGCGCCGCCCGCGCCCGTAGGCTGGTCGCATGACCACGACGGGGGAAGAGCACGCCAGGGCCCTGACCGGCCCGTGGTGGTGGGCCAGGTGGCGCAGTGCGGTGCTCGACGGGAGTCTTGCGCTGGTGTCGGCCGTGGAGTGCGGTGCGGAGGGGATTCCGTTCGCCCGGGATGCGGGCATCCCGGTGTCGGTGGGGATCGTGTTCGGGTTGATCGCCGGATCGGTCCTGCTGGTGCGCAGGAAGTGGCCGATCGCCGTCGTGCTGGTCGCGATCGCGATCACGCCGGCCCAGATGGGTTTCCTGATGGGCATCGTCGGCCTGTACACGCTGGCGGCGTGTGAGTTGCCGCGCCGGATCATCGTGGCGTTGGCGGGGATGAGCCTGCTGGGCACGATGATCGTGACGTTCGTGCGGGTGCGGCAGGACATGGCGCGGGGGGACCTGACGCTCGGTGACTGGTTTGTGCCGTTCGCGTCCATTACGACGTCCCTGGGGCTGACGGCGCCGCCGGTGCTGCTGGGGTTGTACGTGGGGGCGCGGCGCCGGTTGATGGAGAGCCTCAGGGAGCGGGCGGACAGTCTGGAGCGGGAGCTTCAGTTGCTCGCGGAGCGGGCGGAGGAGCGGGCCGAGTGGGCGCGCAACGAGGAGCGGACGCGGATCGCTCGGGAGATGCATGACGTCGTCGCGCATCGGGTGAGCTTGATGGTGGTGCATGCCGCGGCGCTGCAGGCGGTTGCGCGGAAGGATCCCGAGAAGGCCGTGAGGAATGCCGCGTTGGTGGGGGACATGGGGCGGCAGGCGTTGACGGAGTTGCGGGAGATGCTCGGGGTGTTGCGGGCGGGGGAGGACGCGGGGCGGCGTGCGGCTTCGGCGCCGTTGGTGGCGGTGGGGATGGCCGCTGTGCGGGCGGCTTCGCGGGTGGCCGACGAGGACGGGCCGTGCCTGTCGGAGTTGGAGGAGTTGATCGGGCAGTCGGCGGCCGCGGGGATGGTGGTGGATCTGTCGGTCGAGGGGGCGGCGCGGTCGTATGCGGCGGAGGTGGAGCAGACGGCGTTCCGGGTGGTGCAGGAGGCGTTGACGAACGTCCACAAGCATGCGGCGGGTGCGAAGACGCATGTGCGGCTGGCGCATCGGGGTGCGGAGATCGCGATGCAGGTGGAGAACGAGCCGCCGCCTGAGCCGGGGTCGGCGTCGGCGGCGCGGTTGCCGTCGGGTGGCAATGGCCTGCTGGGGATGCGGGAGCGGGTGGTGGCGCTGGGTGGGGTGTTTGTGTCGGGGCCGACGGATGCGGGGGGTTTTCGGGTGTCGGCGGTGATTCCGGCCGTGTGAGGCGGCGTGAGGCGGCGTGACGTCGGGGCTCGGCCGGTGGCCGGGTGTATCCGGTCCCGGTGCGGCGTCGTGCGTGCCCGGTTCTCGGCCCGGGCGTGTCCGGTGGCGGTCGGCCGTTTCGGCTCTCAGCCCGTTGTCAGGCGTACGGGCTCGGTGCCGGCGATGAGGGTGGACAGGGCGTGGTCGATGTCGGGGCCGACGTACCAGTCGCCGGTGTGGTCGAGGGTGTAGACGCGGCCTTCGGTGTCGATGGCGAGCAGGGCGGCGGTGTCGGTTTCCTCGCCGAGGGGGCTGACCTCGGTGCCGAGGGCGCGGCCGAGGTCGCCGAGGGTGCGGGCGAGGTGGAGGCCGTGCAGGGGGTCGAGGTGGAGGGTGGCCGGGGCGACCTGGCGGCCGGGGCCGGTGGGGGTGATGTGGAGTCCGCCGAATTCGGCCCAGGCTTCGACGGCGGCGGGGAAGACGGTGTGCCGGTGTCCGGCGGGTGAGGTGTGTTCGCGCAGGGTGTCGGCCCAGATTTCCGCCTGCTTTATGTCCCAGCGGCCGGGTTGCCAGCCGGCGGTGCGCAGGGCGGCGTCGACGGGGACGGGGAAGCGTGAGGGGGGTCCCCCGTGCACGAGTGGGGTCGGGTGCTGGGGGGTGGAGGTGCGGTCGGGGTGCATCGGCCCTTCGATCGTCGTGCGTGTGCGTGGTTCTGGAGGACGCCGGGTGTCAGCCGTCGGTTGCCGTGGGGTCGACGATGCGGACGCCGAAGTGGGCGCTGAGGGCGGTGCAGGCGCGGCAGGGTGTGGCGAAGCTGCCGTGGAGGGGATCGCCGTCCTCGCGTATGCGGCGGGCGGTGAGTTTGGCCTGTTTGAGGGCTCTGCGGGCTTCGCCGTTGGTCATGGGTTTGCGGGCGGCGCGTTTGCTGCGGGCGGCGTCGGCGGCGGTGATGTGCCGGGAGATGAGGATGGTTTCGGCGCAGCGGCCGGTGAAGCGGTCGCGTTGGGCGCTGGTGAGGGTGTCGAGGAAGTCCTGGACGAGGGGGTGGAGGGGCGGGGGCTGGTCGCCGCGGGCGGCGGTGCCGGTGAGGGTGGTGCCGCGGACGGAGAGGGCGGCGGCGACGGTGGGCAGGATGCCGTCGCGGCGGTGCAGGAGGGCGGGGACGGGGGGCGTGCCGGTGCCGCTCCAGCCGATGCGAGGGTCGCCGGCCCGCACATCGTTATCTCCGGTCTGCAAGGTATTCATGATCGTCATCCCCTCCCGGGCATCCCCCCGAAGGACACAGAGTGCCAAATGCCGTGGCTGCTGCGGAAGCTGGGGCGGTGCGACACGCCCCGTTCGGGGCGGGCTGTCACGGTGGGGTGACGGCTGGTCACGGAAGCGGAGGCGGGAAGCGGCGGGGATGGGGCGGGGTGGGGTGGAGGCCCGGTGACCGGTGTTCGTGTACCGCATAGGCTGTCGCCATCCGCGATCGACACCGCCGTTCAGGCCAGAGAGAACGCCGCAGGGGGCAACCGCCATGACGACAGGTCGGCTCGGGCAGCAAGCCGCGCCGCCGAACGCGGCCTATGCCGGGCAGGTCGTGCACTTCCCGGATCCGGTTCGGGCGGCGCGTCACCCGAGAGGGGTACGGGTCGATGAGCGCGGTTACCCGGATTTCTCGCCGTACGCGCGCGCGGCGGCGGAGATCGCCGATCCACCGGAGGGTTTCGGTGTCGACGAGTTGCGGCTGACGGACTATGTGTCGGCGAATGCCGCGCTCGCGGCTACGGGGCACGAGTTGTGGGACACGGTGCCGGATGTGGCGACGCCGCACGGCTGGACGTGGCATCACGTGGTGGGTTCGCGGCGGCTGGAGTTGGTTCCGGTCGAGGTGAAGGCGTTGCTGCGGCACCACGGTGGGGTGGCGACGGCTCGGGTGGACCAGGGCAAGCGGGGGACGCGGCCCTTGCAGGAGACGCGTCCGGCGCACTTCGGGCTGCCGAAGTCGGGTGTGGCGGTGACGGAGTCGCAGGTGCAGGGTGTTGAGGAGGATCTGGGCTACCGGTTGCCGGGTGCCTATCGTTCGTTCCTCAAGGCGGCGGGTGGTTCCGCGCCGGTGGGTGCGGCGCTGGATGCCGAGTTGGGGCTGCTGCTGGACCAGCCGTTCTTCACGGTGCGGGACGAGGCGGCGGTCAATGACCTGGTGTACGTCAACAAGTGTCTGCGTGACCATCTGACGAAGGATTATCTGAGCGTCGGTTTCGTGCAGGGCGGGTTGCTCGCGGTGAAGGTGAGGGGCGAGCGGGTCGGTTCGGTGTGGTTCTGCGCGTACGACGATGTGCGGGACGTGGATCCGTCGTGGTCGCCGGCCGAGCGCGTGGAGCGGCTGCTGTTGTCGTGTGGTGATGATTTCGACGCCTTCCTGGCGCGGCTCGCGGGTAATCCGCCGGAGCTGGAGACGGTGGCGAACCTGATGGTGGACGGCGGTTTCGCGCGTGCCGTTCCGGTGTCTTCCGACCCGGTGGGGGAGTGAGTTTCGGGCGATGGTGACCTTCGCGCAGGCGCAGGAGCGCGCCGAGGAGTGGATCAACGGGGATGTCCCGGCGTACCAGCATCGTGAGGTGCGGGTGCGGGAGTTCGAGCTGGGTTTCGTGGTGTGGGGCGAGGACCGTGCGGAGGGCCCGCGTGCGGACGCGGGCGCGCAGCGGCTCGTCATCGCCCGGGACAGTGGTGAGGCGACGTTGTGGCCGGCGTTGCCGGTGGGTGAGGTGATCCGCCGGTACGAGGAGGAGTACGGCCGTGGCGACGAGGTGGAGGACGCGGTGCCGGCGCCGGCTGCCCGGGTGGATCTGAACCAGACGTCGTTCCTGTTGAGTCCGCCGGAGTGGTTGCAGGAGGCGGCGGACAAGCTGGGTATTCCGGATCGGCGGGCTGGGGCGGACACGGGCGCTGCGGCTTCGGGTGCGGCTTCGGTGGATTCCGGTGCCGGTACCGGGTCCGGTCCGGTCGGTGGGGGTGCCGCTGGGGGCGGGGCGCTTGCCGAGACGCAGGCCGGGGTGCCGGCGGGGGCGGATGCTCCGGCTCCGGCTGGCACCGAGGGTGCGGGTGCGGGTGCGGGTGCGGGTGCGGCCGGTGGGCCGGGGAGCGGTGCGTCGTGGCCGGCTGCCGGGGCCGGTGCGCCGGAGGTGCCTGTCGGGGCTACGCCGTGGGCCGGTACGGACACCAACGCGGATGCGGGTGAGGACCGTTCGGTGCCGTTGCCCGCGACGGTGTTCGCGCCGCCGTTGAGCGACACGGACGGCGCGGCTCCGCGGCCGCCGGCGGCCGCGCCGGACGCGAAGACGGCGCTGATGTCGGGGGGCAGCCAGCTGCCGCCGACGGCGGTCGCGCCGGCGCTGGACGCGTCGAACGTGCCGGGGGCGCCGGGTGCTCCGCGGAACAGCACGCCGGCGCCGCCTGAGGGTGCGCCGTCGTACGGCTATCCGCAGGCACCGGCGGCGCCGGGTGCGCCTGTGTACGCTCCGGCGCCTGGCGCTGCGGGCAGTCCTCCCGCGCCTCCCGGTGTTCCTGGTGCTCCGCTGGGCAGCACGACTGCGCCACCACCTGCGGGTGCCGCGCCGTACGGCTACCCGCAGGGTCCGGGTGCGCCGGGTGTTCCCGGTGGTCCGCAGGGTGTTCCTGGTTACGGCTATCCGCCGGCGGGCGGCGGTCCGAACGCGCCGCGGCCTCCGGCCGGTTCCGGCGCGCCGCAGCCTCCGGCCGGTCCGGCCGCGCCGGGGCGTCCGCTCGCGCCGAATGCCGGGGACATCGCGGACGCCGCGACCAGCAAGGCCGCGCCTCCGCCCCGCAAGGCGCGTGGGGGGCCGGGCACACCTCCGCCTCCGCCTCCGCCTCCGCCCCCGCCCCCGCCCCCGCCGGGCGCCCCGGGTACGCCGGGCGCGCGCCCCGGGAGCACGCCGCCGCCCGCGCCCGGCGGGCCTGCGGGTGGGTACGTGCCGACGCAGCTCGTGTCGGCGCTCGGGCCCGAGGGGCCCGAGGGACAGGGTGCTCCAGGCACGCAGGGGCAGGGCGCGTCGAACGTGCCCGGTGCCCCCCACATGCCTGGCGCGCCTGGTGCTCCGGGTGGCGCACCTCCCGGGGGCGTGCACCACGCGGAGACCGTGCTGGCCGACCCGAGTTGGATGGGACCCGCGCCGCAGCCTCCGGGCGTGCCGGGCGTTCCTGGTGCCCCCGGTGTTCCGGGTGTTCCGGGTGCCCCCGGTGTTCCGGGCCCGCGGGGTATGGCGAGCGCCCCGGGCATGCCGAACCCGCCCGGCGCTCCCGCGGCTCCGGGCGCCCCGGGCATGCCTCCGGCCCCGGGCGCGCCTCACTTCGCAGGCGCCCCCGTCGCACCCCAGCCGCCCGGCGCCCCCGGCGTCCCTGGCGCCCCCGTCGCACCCCAGCCGCCCGGCGCCCCCGGAGACGCGCGCGGTGCTGTGCACCACGCGGAGACCGTGCTGGCCGCGCCTCCCGTGGGTGGCCCGGGCGCGCCGCCGCCGCCCGCCCACGGCGCACTCGGCGCGCCGGGCGCTCCCGGTATTCCGCCCGGCGTCCCCGGTGCCCCGCAGCCGATGCCGCCGGGTGCCATGCCGCCGGGTGCGATGCCGCCGGGTGCGATGCCGCCGCCGGGCGGGCCCCTGCCGGGGCAGCCTCCGGCGTACGGCTATCCGCCGCAGCCCCCCGGGCAGCCGACGGTCGGCCCCGGCTACCAGGCCGTGCTGCGCTACCGCGCGCAGGACGGTTCGGAGCAGCAGCTGATCCGGCGTTCGGCGCCGGGTACGCCGCACCCGGAGTGGCAGATCTTCCACGAGCTGCGGGCGATGAACGTGCCGCCGGACCAGGTGCTGGAGCTGCACACCGAGCTGGAGTCGTGCGAGCTGCCGGGTGCGTACTGCGCGCGGATGATCCGGGAGCAGTGGCCGCAGGCGCGGATCACCAGCATCGCGCCGTACGGGATGGATCACGCGAGCCGGCAGCAGGGTATGCAGCAGTTGCTGGCGCACCAGGGCGAGTTGCACCAGGTGGCGGACGGTCCCGCGCGGCCGGCGCCGGTGCGGGCGCCGCTGGCGCCGGTGCCGGCCGCGCCGCCGATCCCGCCGGAGGGCATCGCGCAGGAGCTGGCGGCGGCGTTCGGGCCGGGGGTCTTCCGGTTCGAGCAGCAGGCGGTGTCCCGCCAGGGTGTGCCACCGGTCGTGGCGCACACGCTGGTGGTGGCCGGGCTGCCGGTGGACATGGGCCCGTTCTTCTGGGCGCAGGCCCAGCCGGGCCGTCCGGTGCCGACGCTGGCGGAGCTGGCGGCCGAGCGCGGGGTGCAGTCGGCTGCGGACGCGGGCTCGTACCTGGTGATGGGCACGGACTTCGGCAAGGCGCTCTGTGTGCAGTACGGGACGGCGAACATCGTCGCCGTGCCGGTGGAGGCGGGCCCGGGTGGTGCGCCGGTGGCGCCGCAGTTCGTGAACACGGGGCTGCCGGAGTTCGCTCGGTGCCTTGCGCTGCTGGGCCGGATGTGGCGCCTCAGGTTCGGGCTGAACCAGGAGCAGGCGGGCCGTTGGACCGTCGACTTCCAGGCGCAACTGGCCGCCCTGGACCCGGCGGCGCTCGGTTCGCCGGAGAGCTGGTGGTCGGTGCTGCTGGAGCAGATGTGGGACGGGCTGCTGTAGTCCGCGCGCCGGGAGCCTGGTCGCCTCATGCCCGTCACGCGCGCGCGTGACGGGCATGAGGGGCGGGGGGACTTCGAGCCGTTCCGGGGTGAGCCGGTGGCGTACTGCTACCGCATGCTGGGCTCGTTCCACGAGGCCGAGGACCTGACGCAGGAGACGATGCTGCGGGCCTGGAGGGCCCGGGACCGGTACGACCCCGCGCGGGCCTCCGTGCGGACGTGGCTGTACCGGATCGCGACCAACGCCTGTCTGAGCGCGCTGGAGGGCCGCGCCCGCCGCCCGCTGCCGTCGGGGCTCGGGGCGCCGAGCGGGGATCCGGGCGCGCCGCTCGCGCCGGGGCTCGACATTCCCTGGCTGGAGCCGTTTCCCGAGGCGCGCTTCGACGTGGAGGCGCGCGTGGACCTCAGGCTCGCGCTGGTGGCAGCGGGCCGTGCTGGTGCCGCGAGGTGCTGGAGTTCTCCGCCGCCGAGGTCGGACGTCCGTGGCCGCCGTCAACAGCGCGCTGCAGCGGGCCCGTGCGGCCCTCGCGCGAGGGGGCGAGGCGGCCGAGGTCACCGAGCCGGACGACCCCGAGGTGCGGGCGGTGGTGCAGAAGTACGTGCGCGCCTTCGAGTGCCGCTGATGTGCCGGCGCTGGTACGGCTGCTGACCGGGGACGCGGTGCTGGAGATGCCGCCGGTGCCGCTGTGGTACCGGGGCGGCCGGGACTACGGCCGTTTCATGGAGCGGGTGTTCGGGTTGCGTGGCACGGGCCGGCGGGTGGCGCAGGTGGCGGCGAACGGGCAGCCGGCGCTCGGCTCCCGTTCGCGGTGGCGAGCCCTGCTACCCGGTCGCGGAACTGGAGCGGGACTCGCTTGACGTCCTGCGGGGCGGTGTTCGCCTCCCCGGAAGGGCGCGCGACCGCCGCCGACGCGGCGCACCCGCAGTGGCTCGCGCCCGTCCGGAGCATGGTCGTCACCCTGGAGGAGGACGTGCTCCGAACGGGAACGTCCAGGGCCCTGGACGGCCGCGCGACCGGGAATCGCGGCATGCGGGGAGATTTCGACCATGACCTGCCTGTGGAGTGTCGTGTTATGTACCCTTACGCACGATCCATCAAGATGTGCGCCACATCATCCTGTCGTGCACGTGCGGTGGAAAGGGGTTCCCAGGGTGAGCAGCGCATCGATGACGCCGCACGGCTTCGTGACCGTCCGGGGGCGCGCCTACCGCCCCGACCAGGTCGACGCGTACCTGGAGGCGCTGTGGCAGGACCGGGACGCCGCGTGGGAGCGCGCCGCGCGGCTGACCGTGCTCGCCAAGGACATGGATGCGGAGGCCGAGCGGCTGCGTGAGACGGTCGCGCAGCTCCAGCCGCAGACGTACGAGACCCTCGGGGAGCAGGCGCAGCACCTCTACCAGCTGGTGCTGCAGGAGGCGGCGGCCGTCCGCGAACGCGCCCGGTGCGAGGCGCAGGAGCAGCTGGCGCAGGCAGAGGCGTACGCCCTCGGCCTGCGCCAGGCGACGCAGGAAGCGGCGGACGCGCTCCGCGCGGACGCCGAGGAACGCGCCCGCCAGTACCTCCTCGCGGCGCGCGCCGAGGCCGACGACCTGCGCGTCGGCGCCCGGCGCGAGGTGAAGGAACGCCGCGGGGAGGCGCTCGGCGCGTTGCGCGAGGCGCGGCAGCGCATCACCGGCACGCTCGCCGAGCAGTCCAGGGAGCACGCCGAGCGGTGGGCCGCCGCCGAGCGGGAGGAGGTCGAACGGGTGGCCGAGTTCGAGGCCCGCCACGCCGAGCGGCTCGCCCGGGCGGAGGCCGCCCTGTCCGACGCGAAACGCGAGCTCGGCGAGGCCGAGGAGACCGCGCGCCGCTGCCAGGAGGAGGCACACGAGCGTGCCGCCGAGATCATCGCCGCGGCACGGGTGCGCGAGGAGCGGATCGCCCGGGAGACGGAACGGGTGCTGCGCGAGCACGGCGAGACCTGGGACGATGTCCAGGCGCACATGGACTCGGTGCGCGACAGCCTCATCTCGCTGATGGGCAGGGCGGCCCTGGAATAGCGGGCCGCACCCGAACGGCGTCCCCTCAACCGCCCCTGCGTACCGCCCCCGCCAGGATCCAGCCCTCCACCGCCTCGTACTGGCGCCGCTGTTCCTCCGCCTTCCGGCGGCCCGAGGCGACCGTGCCCAGCCAGCCGAAGAAGAAGCCGGCCGGGATGGAGACGATGCCGGTCGTGGTGAAGGGGAACCAGTTGAAGTCGGCCTGCGGGAAGGCCGAGGCGGGCGAGCCGGAGACGAGGTTGGTGCCCGGCATGAGCAGCAGCACGGTCAGCGAGCCCCCGATCAGCGTGCCCATCAGCCCGCTGCGGGTGTAGCGGCGCCAGAAGAGGCTGTACACCAGGGCGGGCGCGAGGGCGGAGGCGCCCAGGCAGAAGGAGACGGTCACCAGCGGCTGCAGGCTGTGGTGCTGCACCAGGATGGCCAGCAGGATCGTCGGCACCCCTATGGCGAGGGCCGAGAGGCGGGCCAGGGCCATCTCCCGGCGGGCCGGCATCTCCTGCACCCGGCCCGCGAACACGTCGTGGGCGAGGGAGTTGGCGCAGGCGAGGATCATCCCGGCCACCGAGGCGAGCAGCGTCAGGAAGATCGCCGTCGTCACCATGGTGAACAGGAAGGTCTCCGCCGTCGACACGTCGGTGCCGAACGCCGCCCGCGAGCCCAGCAGATAGGCCGTGTTGCCCTGCGGATCGGCCGCTCCGATCGCCGCACTCCCGACGAGGGCCGTGGCGCCGAACCCGATCACCGTGAGCACCAGCACGAACAGTGCCACGAGGGACACCGCCCAGGACAGCGAGCGGCGCACCTGGCGGGCGCTGGAGGCGGTGTACGTGCGCATGGTGATGTGCGGCAGGCAGGCACCGCCGAGCACGATGGTCAGCTCCGAACTGATCATGTCCAGGCGGGCGCCCGGGTGTCCGGCGAACTCGAGTCCGGAACGCAGGAAGGCCGGTCCCGCCCCGCTCTTCGTCGCCGCCGTCTGGAACAGCGCGCCCGGGTCCCAGTCGAAGCGGCGCAGGATCAGTGCGGCGACCAGGGCGCCGGAACCGACCAGCATCACGATCTTCAGGATCTGGATGAGCGCGGTGCCCTTCATGCCGCCGATCGCCGCGTAACTGATCATCAGCGCGCCCACTCCGACGACACAGCCGGTCTTCAGCGACTCGTTCGAGAAACCCAGGAGGAACGCCATCAGCTGCCCGGTGCCGGCCAGTTGGACCAGCATCATCGGCAGCAGCGAGGCGATCGTCACCACGCAGGCCGTGATCCGCACACACCGGCCCGGCATCCTGCGGGCCAGTGCGTCGCCCATGGTGAACCGGCCCGCGTTGCGCAGCGGTTCGGCCAGCAGGAACATCAGCAGCATCAGTGACAGCGTCGTACTGAGGGCGAGCACCACACCGTCGTAGCCGCACAGGGCGATCACGCCGCCGGTGCCGAGGACGGTGGCCGCCGAGATGTAGTCGCCGGCGATGGCCAGGCCGTTGCGCAGCGGGGACAGGGAGCCGTAGCCGGTGTAGAACTCGTCGAGGTCGTCGCCGTCCGGGCCGGTCATCACGCACAGCAGCAGGGTGAGGGTGGCGACGGCGGAGAAGGCGACCAGCGACATGGTCTGCGCCGAGCTGCTGAAACCGGTGAAGCCGGTCAAGCCGTTCGGGTCCGGGGAGGCACTGGTGTTCATCGGGCCGCTCCTCGCCGCACGTCCAGTTCGGCCTGCTTGCGGATGCGGTCCGCGAGCGGGTCCACGTGGCGGCGCGCGGTGTGCTCGTACAGGGCGATCGCCAGCCAGGTGACCGGGAGTTGCAGCAGGGCGAGCAACAGGCCCGCCGGGACGCCGTCGGTGACCGTGCGCGTCATGACCTGCGGCGCGAACGCGGACAGGGCGAGGAACAGGGTGAAGTAGCCGAGCGCGGTGAGCGTGGCGGTACGGCGCTGCCAGCGGTAGGCGCTGCGCAGCACCCGCAGGTCGCTGTGCTGTCCCAGGGGGTCGCGGGGCGGGGTGCGGAGCGGGCGGGGTGGTTCGGGGGGCGGGGGCTGCCAGGGGTAGCTGAGGTACGACGGCGGCTGCGGGGGGTCGTAGGACATCCCATGGGCTCCTTGCGCGGCTCGGGTCCGTGGCGGCGGACCGCAGGGAGGTGGGGGGCGCGGAGCCACGCACGCTACTCGCGGGGTTCGGGGGCGCGCGGTGTTTTCGCCAAACTGGACGGTCGGTACGCGCTTACTGCGGGAAAACGGCCGTGGCCTCGGGTGTTACCCGCGTTAACCAGGGGGTGGGGCGTCACTCCTGCCGCTCCGGGAACCGCCGGGGCGCCATCAGCAGCAGGACCAGGAAGGCCAGCGCCGCAGCGCAGGCCGCGCCGAAGTACACCGCGTGCACCGCCGCGGCGATCGCCCGCCGGGTCGCCTCGGGAGCCGTACCGGCGTCCAGCGCGCGCGTGACGGACTCCAGGTCGCCCGCACCGCCCAGGCGCGTGGCCAGCACCCCGTTGGCGACGGCACCGAAGACGGAGGCGCCCACGGTCTGCCCGGTCTGCCGGCAGAACAGCACCGACGCCGTCGTCGTCCCCCGCTCCGACCAGCCCACCGACGACTGCACCCCGATGATCAGCGGCAGTTGGAAGAGTCCCAGCGCACCGCCCAGCAGCAGCATCAGGAGCATCGGCTGCCACCACGACCCGGGATACGGCAGGAACGGGAACGCGAGCAGGATCAGCGTGCCGAGACCGATGCCGAGCAGCGCGGTGTTCCGGAAGCCGATGCGCCGGTACACGTGCTGGCTCAGCGCCGCCGACCCCGACCAGGTCAGCGTCCACACGCACAGCACAAGACCGGCGGCCGCCGGTCCCAGCCCGAGCACCGACTGCGCGTACGTCGGCAGGAACACCGACGGCGCCACCATCAGCAGCCCCAGCGCACCGAACGCCAGGTTGACGGCCGCGATCGTACGGCGCCGCCACACCCACCCCGGGATGATCGGCTCCGCCGCCCGCCGCTCCACCCACACCACGGCCCCGGCCAGGGCGAGTCCGGTGCCGAACAGCGCCAGCGAGGGCGCCGACAGCCACGCCCAGGCCACCCCGCCCTGCACCAGCGCGGTCAGCAGTACCCCGCCGCACCCGAACACCGCGAGCGCGCCCGCCCAGTCCACGCGCACACGGGTCGCCCTTTCCCGCTCGGCCTCGTGCAGATGACGCACGATCAGCCACAACGCGGCCGCGCCGATCGGCAGGTTGACGAGGAAGATCCAGCGCCAGCCGGCGTACGCGGCCAGCACCCCGCCCAGGCCCGGCCCGGCCACCGCCGACACCGCCCACACCGTGGACAGCCGGGCCTGAATCTTGGGGCGCTCCGCCAGCGGGTACAGATCGGCGGCCAGCGTCTGCACCGTCCCCTGCAACGCCCCGCCGCCCAGCCCCTGCACGATGCGGAACGCGATCAGCGCGCCCATGTTCCAGGCGCCCGCGCACAGCAGCGAGCCCAGCAGGAACACGGCGGCGCCCGCGACCAGGACCGGCTTGCGGCCGAAGGTGTCGGACAGCTTGCCGTAGACGGGCAGGGTGACGGTGACGGCGAGCAGATAGCCGGAGAACAGCCAGGAGAACACGGAGAACCCACCGAGGTCGCCGACGATCTGCGGTACGGCGGTGGAGACGATGGTGGCGTCGAGCGCGGCCAGCGCCATCGAGAGCATCAGCGCGGCGACGACCGCGCCTCTGCCGCGGGCGCCCCGCTGCGCGGTGGCGCCGTCGCGTATCGCGGGTGTCGTACTCCCCACCGGAACCCCTCCCCGTGCCCCTTGCACCTATCCCGGTACGACAGCTTCCCACGACAGCCGCGACTTGACCCTGACGCGACGGGAGGGTGGAGCCTTGCTGCGCCGGTGGGTGGAGCCGACCCCCGAGAAGGACTCCACCCGGCGGTGGACCACCCCTAGGGGTATCTCCGTACTACGGCTCGGGGAGGGTTCGTCCCGCCGGAGGACGAGAGGGGCCCGGTGCCGTCCTTAACCTGGCTTTACGCCGCTGGGGGGGGCGGCTGACCGAACCGGCGGGGGTGGGGTTTTCCCCCGCACAAGAGGGGGCTTCGCACCAGCGCGCGGCCCACTCGCCGCACGCGAGACTCATCGACGTACCCAGAACGACGCACCGGCCTCGCCGGGGCGCTTCCGCAACTTGTCGACCGACATAGGAGACATACCGTGACATCGGCTGTGACCATTCCCAGGCACGGGGGCACTGGAGGGCGTACGGCCGTTGCCGCCCGGGCTCGGCAGGTCGTGAAGGCGTACGGGTCCGGTGAGACTCGTGTCGTCGCCCTGGACCACGTCGACGTGGACATCGCCCGCGGTCAGTTCACCGCGATCATGGGCCCCTCGGGGTCCGGTAAGTCCACCCTGATGCACTGCCTCGCCGGCCTCGACACCGTCACCTCCGGGCAGATCCACCTCGACGAGACCGAGATCACCGGCCTGAAGGACAAGAAGCTCACGCAGCTGCGCCGGGACCGGATCGGCTTCATCTTCCAGGCGTTCAACCTGCTGCCGACGCTGAACGCGCTCGAGAACATCACGCTGCCCATGGACATCGCCGGGCGCAAGCCGGACCGGGCGTGGCTGGACCGGGTCGTGGAGACCGTCGGGCTCGCCGGGCGGCTCAAGCACCGGCCCACCCAGCTCTCCGGCGGCCAGCAGCAGCGTGTGGCCGTGGCCCGTGCGCTCGCCGCCCGCCCGGAGATCATCTTCGGCGACGAGCCGACCGGAAACCTCGACTCGCGTGCCGGAGCGGAAGTCCTGGGCTTCCTGCGGAAGTCCGTGGACGAACTGGGCCAGACCATCGTGATGGTCACCCACGACCCGGTCGCCGCCTCCTACGCCGACCGCGTGCTCTACCTCGCCGACGGCCGCATCGTGGACGAGATGCACCAGCCGACGGCCGATCAGGTCCTGGACCGGATGAAGGACTTCGACGCCCGGGGGCGCACGTCATGACCGTCCTGAAGACCTCGATGCGCAACTTCCTCGCGCACAAGGGCCGCATGGCGCTGTCGGCCATCGCGGTGCTGCTGTCGGTGGGGTTCGTCAGCGGGACCCTGGTGTTCACCGACACGATGAACACCACCTTCGACAAGCTCTTCCAGGCCACAGCCTCGGACGTGACGGTCAGCGCCAAGGGCTCCTCCGACAGCGGCGAGACCACCTCCCGCACCGGCAAGCCGCCGGTCATGCCGGCCTCCGTGCTCGGCGAGGTCCGCAAGGCCGAGGGAGTACGGGCGGCCGAGGGCACGGTGTTCTCCACCTCGGCCACCGTCGTCGACGCCCACCTGGACAAGCTGTCGCCCAGCAGCGGCGCGCCGACCATCGTCGGCGGCTGGAACGGCAACGACGCCCGCACCATGAAGATCACCTCCGGTACGGCGCCGAAGGGCCCGGGCCAGGTCATGGTCGACGCGGACACCGCCGACAAGCACCACCTGAAGCTCGGTGACGACATCGGCGTGATCACCGCCGTCGGTACGCACCACGCGCGCGTGTCCGGCATCGCCACCTTCACCGTCACCAATCCCGGCGCGGCCATCTTCTACCTGGACACCAAGACCGCCCAGCAGACCCTGGTCGGCCGGACCGGCGTGTACACCAACGTCAACGTCACCGCCGCCAAGGGCGTCACCGACGCGCGGCTGAAGAAGAACGTGACCGCCGCACTCGGCCACGGCTACAAGGTGCAGACCGCCAAGGAGGTCGCCGACGCCAACCAGAAGGACGTCGAGAGCTTCCTGAACGTCATGCGGTACGCGATGCTCGGCTTCGCCGGGATCGCCTTCCTGGTCGGCATCTTCCTGATCATCAACACCTTCTCGATGCTGGTCGCCCAGCGCACCCGGGAGATCGGCCTGATGCGTGCCATCGGCTCCTCCCGCCGCCAGGTCAACCGGTCCGTGCTCATCGAGGCGCTGCTGCTCGGCGTCATCGGCTCCGTCCTCGGCGTCGGTGCCGGCGTCGGCATCGCGGTCGGCCTGATGAAGCTCATGGGCACCATGGGTATGCACCTGTCCACCGACGACCTGACCGTCGCCTGGACCACCCCCGTGCTCGGCCTGCTGCTCGGCGTGGTCGTCACCGTCCTCGCCGCCTACCTGCCCGCCCGGCGCGCAGGCAAGGTCTCCCCGATGGCCGCCCTGCGCGACGCGGGCGCCCCGGCCGACGCCAGGGCCGGGATCGTACGGGCCCTGCTCGGCCTGGTCCTCACCGGCGCCGGCGCCGCGAGCCTGTACGTCGCCGCCACCGCCGACAAGGCCAAGGGCGGCTCCGGGTGGCTGGGACTCGGCGTGGTGCTGACCCTGATCGGCTTCGTCGTCATCGGCCCGCTGCTCGCCGGCGCACTGGTCCGCGTCCTCGGCGCGGTCATGCTGCGGATCTTCGGACCCGTCGGACGGATGGCCGAGCGCAACGCGCTGCGCAACCCGCGCCGCACCGGCGCCACCGGCGCCGCGCTGATGATCGGCCTGGCCCTGGTGGCCTGCCTGTCGGTGGTCGGCTCCTCCATGGTGGCCTCCGCCACCGACCAGCTCGACAAGACGGTCGGCACGGACTTCATCATCTCGCCCGACAACGAGCAGCTGATCAAGCCGCAGGAGGTCGCGGCCGTCAAGTCCACCCCGGGCCTCGCGCGGGTCACCGAGTACCGGCCGACCCAGGCCGACTTCACCACCCCGGACGGCAAGACCCTCAAGGACACCGCCATCACGGGTGCGGACCCGACCTACGCGACCGACCTGCGCACCAAGACGGTCGCCGGCGACCTCGAGGACGCCTACCGGCCCGATTCGATGTCGGTCCACCAGAAGTTCGCCGAGGACCACGGCATCCACCTCGGCTCCAGGATCACCGTGGCCTTCGAGAACGGCTCCGCGGCCCGCCTGACGGTACGCGCGATCACCAGCGACGACACCGTCATCGACAAGGGCGCGATGTACACCTCCCTGGCCACCATGGCCACGTACATCCCCGTCGGCAGGATGCCGCTGGACCAGATGGTCTTCGCCTCCGCCAAGGACGGGCAGCAGGCCGCCGCCTACAAGGCGCTCAAGACCGCGCTGCACAGGTACCCGGAACTGACCGTGCGCGACCAGACCGACTACAAGAAGGCGCTGAAGGACCAGATCGGCCAGCTGCTGAACATGATCTACGGGCTGCTGGCGCTCGCGATCATCGTCGCGATCCTCGGTGTGGTGAACACCCTCGCCCTCTCCGTGGTCGAGCGCACCCGCGAGATCGGCCTGATGCGGGCGATCGGCCTCTCCCGCCGCCAGCTGCGCCGCATGATCCGCCTGGAGTCCGTGGTCATCGCGGTCTTCGGCGCCCTGCTCGGCCTCGGGCTCGGCATGGGCTGGGGCGCGACCGCCCAGAAGCTCCTCGCCCTGGCGGGCCTGAAGGTCCTGGACATCCCCTGGCCGACGATCATCACCGTCTTCGTCGCCTCGGCCTTCGTGGGCCTGTTCGCGGCACTGATCCCGGCGTTCCGGGCGGCCCGGATGAACGTACTGAACGCGATCGCGACGGACTAGCCGCGCAGGCTGAGCCGACGACCACCGCATACGGGGGTTGCGGGGGAAACCCCGGTGCCGGAGAGCTCTTGGAGCTCTCCGGCACCGGGTTCTTCCGCATCGGACCGAGCAGGAACGCCGTGGGGCCGCTTCTCGGCCGAGTCGGGCGGTGGCTGGGCAGCGGCCGGGGGTCCAGGGGGCTCCGCCCCCTGGACGGCCCGCTGCGGCGCCCGGCACCGGAAGGCGGAGTTGTCCACAGGCTCCGACGGCAATCCCGACGGAGTCGTAGGCTGGACACCCCCGGCTGCCACCCGCGCCGGGCTACTTGCGTTGCCCACCCCTGGACGGAAAGCCCCCCATGAGCCTGCACGGTCTGCTCGACGCCGTCGTCAAGGACCCCGCCCTCGCCGAAGCGATCACGGCGGCCGCGGACGGCAACCGCATGCACGTCGACCTCGTCGGCCCCCCGGCGGCCCGACCCTTCGCGGTCGCCGCCCTCGCCCGCGATGCCGCCCGCCCGGTGCTCGCGGTGACCGCGACGGGCCGCGAGGCCGAGGACCTGGCGGCAGCCCTGCGCTCCCTGCTGCCCCCCGAGGGCGTCGTCGAGTACCCCTCCTGGGAGACCCTCCCGCACGAGCGGCTCAGCCCCCGCAGCGACACCGTCGGCCGTCGCCTCGCCGTCCTGCGCCGCCTCGCCCACCCCAACCCCGACGATCCCGGGACCGGCCCGGTCTCCGTCGTCGTCGCACCCGTACGCTCCGTGCTCCAGCCCCAGGTCAAGGGCCTCGGCGACCTGGAACCGGTGTCCTTGAAGACGGGCCGGACCGCCGACCTGAACGAGGTCGTGGAAGCCCTCGCTGCCGCCGCCTACGCGCGCGTGGAGCTGGTGGAGAAGCGCGGCGAGTTCGCCGTACGCGGCGGCATCCTGGACGTGTTCCCGCCCACCGAGGAACACCCCCTGCGCATCGAGTTCTGGGGCGACGACGTCGAGGAGATCCGCTACTTCAAGGTCGCCGACCAGCGCTCCCTCGAAGTCGCCGAGCACGGCCTGTGGGCCCCGCCCTGCCGCGAGCTGCTGCTGACGGACGACGTACGCGCACGCGCGCGTGCCCTCGCCGAACAGCACCCGGAACTGGGCGAACTGCTGAACAGGATCGCCGAGGGCATCGCGGTCGAGGGCATGGAGTCCCTCGCCCCCGTCCTGGTCGACGACATGGAGCTGCTCCTCGACGTCCTGCCCAAGGGCGCCATGGCCGTCGTGTGCGACCCAGAGCGGGTCCGCACGCGCGCCGCCGACCTCGTCGCCACCAGTCAGGAGTTCCTGCATGCCTCCTGGGCGGCCACCGCGGGCGGCGGCGAGGCCCCGATCGACGTCGGCGCCGCCTCCCTGTGGTCCATCGCCGACGTCCGCGACCGCGCGCGCGAGCTGGACATGATGTGGTGGTCCGTCTCGCCCTTCGCCGCCGACGAAGAGCTCGACGCCCACACCCTCAAGCTGGGCATGCACGCCCCCGAGACCTACCGCGGCGACACCGCCAAGGCCCTCGCCGACACCAAGGGCTGGCTCGCCGACGGCTGGCGCGCGGTGTTCGTCACCGAGGGCCACGGCCCGGCCGCCCGCACCGTGGAGGTGCTCGGCGGCGAGGGCATCGCCGCCCGCATGGACGCCGACCTCGGCGAGCTGAGCCCGTCGGTGGTGCACGTCTCCTGCGGCTCGATCGAGTACGGCTTCGTCGACCCGGCGCTCAAGCTCGCCGTGCTCACCGAGACCGACCTGTCCGGCCAGCGCACCGCGACCCGCGACGGCGCCCGCATGCCGGCCCGCCGCCGCAAGACCATCGACCCGCTCACCCTGGAGCCGGGCGACTACATCGTCCACGAACAGCACGGCGTCGGCCGCTACATCGAGATGGTCCAGCGCACCGTCCAGGGCGCCACGCGCGAGTACCTGGTCGTGGAGTACGCCCCCGCCAAGCGCGGCCAGCCCGGCGACCGGCTCTACATCCCCACCGACCAGCTGGAGCAGATCACCAAGTACGTCGGCGGCGAGGCCCCCACCCTGCACCGGCTCGGCGGCGCCGACTGGACGAAGACCAAGGCACGCGCGAAGAAGGCGGTCAAGGAGATCGCCGCCGACCTGATCAAGCTCTACAGCGCCCGTATGGCCGCCCCCGGCCACGCCTTCGGCGCCGACTCGCCCTGGCAGCGCGAGCTGGAGGACGCCTTCCCCTACGTGGAGACCCCCGACCAGCTCAGCACCATCGCCGAGGTCAAGGAGGACATGGAGAAGTCGATCCCCATGGACCGCCTGGTCTGCGGCGACGTCGGCTACGGCAAGACCGAGATCGCGGTCCGCGCCGCCTTCAAGGCCGTACAGGACGGCAAGCAGGTCGCCGTCCTCGTCCCCACCACCCTGCTGGTGCAGCAGCACTTCGGCACGTTCTCCGAGCGGTACTCGCAGTTCCCCGTGAACGTGCGGGCGCTGTCCCGCTTCCAGACCGACACCGAGGCCAAAGCCGTCCTGGAGGGCCTGAAGGAGGGCGCGGTGGACGTCGTCATCGGCACCCACCGCCTGTTCTCCTCCGAGACCAGGTTCAAGGACCTCGGTCTGGTCATCGTCGACGAGGAGCAGCGCTTCGGCGTCGAGCACAAGGAGCAGCTGAAGAAGCTCCGCGCCAACGTGGACGTGCTCACGATGTCCGCGACCCCGATCCCGCGCACCCTGGAGATGGCGGTCACCGGCATCCGCGAGATGTCCACGATCACCACGCCTCCGGAGGAGCGGCACCCGGTGCTGACCTTCGTCGGGCCGTACGAGGAGAGGCAGATCGGAGCCGCGATCCGCCGGGAACTGCTGCGCGAGGGCCAGGTCTTCTACATCCACAACCGGGTCGAGTCCATCGACCGCGCGGCCGCCCGGCTGCGCGAGATCGTCCCCGAGGCGCGCATCGCCACCGCCCACGGCCAGATGTCGGAATCCGCGCTGGAGCAGGTCGTCGTCGACTTCTGGGAGAAGAAGTTCGACGTGCTGGTGTCGACCACGATCGTCGAGTCCGGCATCGACATCTCCAACGCCAACACGCTGATCGTGGAGCGCGGCGACACCTTCGGCCTGTCCCAGCTGCATCAGCTGCGCGGCCGCGTGGGACGAGGCAGGGAACGGGGCTACGCCTACTTCCTCTACCCCCCGGAGAAGCCGCTCACCGAGACCGCCCACGAGCGCCTGGCGACCATCGCCCAGCACACCGAGATGGGCGCGGGCATGTACGTCGCGATGAAGGACCTGGAGATCCGCGGCGCCGGTAACCTCCTCGGCGGCGAGCAGTCCGGGCACATCGCCGGCGTCGGCTTCGACCTCTACGTCCGCATGGTCGGCGAGGCCGTCGCCGACTACCGGCGCCAACTGGAGACCGGCGAGATCGAGGAGGAGGCGCCGCTCGAGGTCAGGATCGAGCTGCCCGTCGACGCACACGTCCCGCACGACTACGCCCCCGGCGAGGGACTGCGCCTGCAGGCCTACCGGGCCATCGCCTCCGCCAACTCGGAGGAGGACATCAAGGCCGTCCGCGAGGAACTCACCGACCGCTACGGCAAGCTGCCCGAGCCGGTGGAGAACCTGCTGCTGGTGGCCGGGCTGCGGATGCTCGCGCGCGCGTGCGGCGTCGGCGAGATCGTCCTGCAGGGCACCAACATCCGCTTCGCGCCGGTGGAGTTGCGCGAGTCGCAGGAACTGCGGGTCAAGCGGCTGTACCCGGGCACGGTCATCAAACCGGCCGTGCGCCAGGTGCTGGTCCCGCGCCCGAAGACCGCGAAGGTGGGCGGCAAGCCGCTCGTCGGCCGCGAACTGCTGGGCTGGGTCGGCGAGTTCCTCGCCTCGATCCTGGGGTCGTAGGCACCGGCGATCGGGGCGGTCCGCGTGCGGATCGCTGAGCCGGCCGTCCGGTGAGAGGCGCCGGCCACGGAGGCGGGCCGCGCCCTGCGCCGTAGCGTGGAGGAGCACACCCGGCGCCTTGCCGCCGGCCCCTGGCGGACGCTCGGCGGGGGCGCCACCGGCCGTCTCGACGGCGTCCTCGCCGACTGCTGGGCCGCGCTCCTGTCCTCCGGACCGCTGCCGTCGGCGTCCACCCTGGGCACCGGCCTGGCGTGAGCGGGCGCACGGGTGCGTCCCTCGGGCTCCCCTGCCACGCCGTCTGCTGCCCCAAGTCCGGGCCGAGTTGCCCCGGTTCACCCCTTCAGGACCCATCTGCTTACGGCGGTGGGCCCGTTACCGTGGGGGCAGGAACGATCCGCCCGTACAGCAGGGCGGACAAGGGCGAGCAAGGGGGACGCACCGTGACGCGTCTGAGGGGCGGGGCGGTCACCGCGGTGGTCGTCATGACGGTCGCCGTGGCCGGCTGCAAGAGCGTGCAGACCAAGGGCTCCTCCGGCCCGCAGGAGACCGGGCGCGGGGGAGCGGCCCTGGCCGCCGCCGACGCTCTGACCGTCAAGGGCCGTGCCCCCAAGACCGGTTACTCCCGCGCCCGCTTCGGCGCCGCCTGGGCCGACACCGACTCCAACTCCTGTGACACCCGCGACGACATACTCAAACGCGACCTGAAGGAGGTGAAGTTCACCGGCGGCACCTGCAAGGTCTCCTACGGTCTGCTGGAGCCGGACCCCTACACCGGCAAGGACGTCACCTACCGGCGCGGCCGCAGCCAGGTCGACATCGACCACGTCGTCGCCCTCTCGGACGCCTGGCAGAAGGGCGCGAAGTACTGGGACCCCGGCAAACGCATAGCCCTGGCCAACGACCCCCTCAACCTCATCGCGGTCGACGCGAGCACCAACCGGGGCAAGGGGGACGGGGACACGGCCACCTGGGTCCCGCCGAACAAGGCCTACCGCTGCACGTATGTGGCCGCCCAGGTGGCCGTCAAGAAGAAGTACGGCCTGTGGGTCACCGCCGCCGAGAAGGCCGCGATGAAGAAGGTCCTCGCCACCTGCCCGGACCAGAATCTGCCTACGGGCGGCAACCCGACGAAGGCCCCGGAGCGGTTCCGGGCGCGGTGACCCCGGCCGGGGGCCTCTCGCCCGCCGCCGAACCCCGGGTGCGTCGCCGCGGCCGATCCGCTTTCCCGGCCGGACGTGTGGCGCCTACCGTGGCCGTCACGGACGTGCGGGTGAGCAGCCTCGCCGAGCGGCTCGATGGGTTGCCGGCGGTGCTCGGGATGGCCGACACATGGCCCGAGTTCGTCAGCGAGTACGCGCACCGGGTCCGCCCCGACGGCCTCCCCGAGGACCCGTGGCCGCGCGTCCGCGCCCGCGCCGGCGCCACCATCGACTCCGTCGCCCCGGCCTCCATGACCGTGGGCGCCTCACTGGAGAGTGGCGCCGCTGGACCGGGCTGCCCTTCGACACCCCGGGGGACGTCGAGGTGCCCGGCGCGCTGGTCCCGGTCCGCTGCGAACCGGAGCGCGGGTACGGCGTCCACGTCGAGCCCGACGTATGGATGCGCCACCCGCTGTGACCCCGCGCCGGGCCCCCTGTCCGGCTCAGCCGCCCAGCGCGTCCAGGTCGACGACCTTCCCGGCGGGCTTCTGCGCCGGGACCGGCTTCTCGTAGTCGGCGAAGGACAGGTGCACCGGCTCCTTCGTACCGGAGGAACTGTCGACCCGCAGCAGATACGGCTTGCCCTCGGTCGCCACGTACAGCGTGTAGCGGTCCTTGCCGTCCTTCTCGTGCAGCACGATCGCCGGCTTGCCGTCGACGGTGGTCGTCTTCCCACGGGTGGCGTCCGAGTTGACGTCGCCCGCCCCACCGAGGACCGAGTCCAGATCGCAGAAGCCCGCGATGTCCTTGGCGTCCTGGCCCTTGACCGCCATCTTGGCCCACTTGCCGGCCAGCAGTGAGACGACCGCATCGGTGTCCGCCTTGGACTCGCCCTCGCTCTGGGCGCGCAGGAACGCCTCGTCGTACTTCATGTAGACCGTGTTCCCGGTCTTGACCAGGTCGGCCTTGTCCTGACCGCCCATGCTCATCGTGCCGGCGCACTCGCCCCGCTTGTTCAGGGCCATGTCGATGCTGATGGCGCCCTTGCTCTGGTCGTCGGCGACATCGCCCTTCATCCGCAGCGACGAGGCCCCCGTGGTGGCCTTCATCGCCCGGTCGGCGATCTCTCCACCGCTCAGCCCGGCGAACGGGCCCTTCGGCTTGCTGTCCGCCTTGTCCTGCCCCGGCAGACAGCCGGTGAGCCCCGCGGTGGCCGCGGCGGCGAGACAGAGGGCGGCGAGGGCGGTACGGCGCATGGGAGTTCCTTGTCTAGAGAAGTGAACTGGATGGGGATGGAGCGGAATTGAGGTGAGCGAGGTGGAGCGAGGTGGAGCGAGGTGGAGTGCGTGACGTGTGCGGTGGCTCGTGCAGCGCTGGGTGGGTGCGGTGCTGCACGCCGGGTGACCCGTCGGGTCAGGCCGTCTTCTTCCAGTCGCCGCAGCCGGTCGTCTTGAAGTAGGCGTCCGTGGCGCGGATGGTGACCACGGCCGTGCCCGTCATGTTGTCGTTGGCGGTGATCGAGTCGAGGCCGTGCTCGGCGTCCTTGGTGCGTTCCCAGGAGCAGGAGTCGTCGCTGTTCCCGGCCGACTTGTAGGTGCCCGGGGCGATGTCGGCGCCGACCTTGAACATGCCCCCGTCGCCGTCCATCGAGGAGGCGGGCGTGCCCTTCGCCTTCGGGGCGATGGCCTCCCAGTCGTGGCAGCCGGTCGACTTGAACAACGTGTCACCGGCCTTGATCGTCACGTAACTCGTGCCGGTGACGTTGTCGTTGGCCGGCCGCGAGTCGGTCTCGCCCGAGGCGTCCTTAATGCGCTCCCAGTAACACATGCCGTCGGTGTTGCCGGTGGTGCGGTAGGTGCCGGGCTTGACGTCGGGGCCGACCTGGAAGTCGCCGTCCCCGTCGAGGGCGGCCTTCTCCTTCTCGGCCGTCTCGGCGCCCCCCGAGTCCTTCTTCCCGTCCGCCCGGTGCGCGGGGGAGGCCGAGGAGCCCTTGCCGCCGCCGGAACCGCCGTCCTTGCTGTGGCTGTCGGCGTTCGCGGACACGACACCGATGACGACGACCCCCACGACGGCGCTCAGCGCGATCTTGCCCTTCATGCCCATGACGGGACCCCCTCCCGATGTGGCGGCCACCCACTCCGGCTGGCCGCCCGTTCGCTGGGTCAATAAGATCAGAGCCTGTGAACCGAGTCAACACGATTCACATCTTCGACTGCGTACACGGTCGTGAATGTATGGGTCTTGTGTACGCCGGTATGCTCGGCACACACAGGACGAGGGGAGCGGGGCCGGTGCAGGACAACGCGACAGAGGTGACCGCGGCCGGTATCGCGCGGCTCGCCGGAGTGGGCCGTGCCGCGGTCAGCAACTGGCGGCGCCGGCACGCCGACTTCCCCAAGCCGGTGGGCGGCACCGAGACCAGTCCGTCCTTCGCGCTCGCCGAGGTGGAGGCGTGGCTGCGCAAGCAGGGCAAGCTCGCCGAAGTCCCGCTGCGGGAGCGCGTCTGGCAGCAGCTCGCCGGACATCCCGAAGGGCCGGTCACCGCCCTGGTGCACGCCGGCTGCGTCCTGTTGCTCATCCGCGAGCGGCCCACCGTCTGGCTCGACGTGAGCGCCGGCTCCGACGAGCGGCTGGCCGCCATGCTGCCCGGTGCGCTGGACCAGGTGCTCACCCCGCGCTTCGGCGCCGCGCGCGGCCGCGGCGTTCACACCGGCCGGGCCGGGCTCGCCTCATCGGCTGTGAACAGCTCGCTCTCTGTGAACACCCCGCCCGCCGCTCAGACCCCGGGCGCCGTGAACACCCCACCCGGCGTGAACACCTTGCCCGACCCCGCGCCCCACGTGAACACCCCGCCCACTGTGAACCCTCCATCCCCTCTGCACAGCCCCTCCGCCGCCCCCACCGCGCCCGCGATCCACACCCCCACCGGCCCCCAACTCCTCCTCTCCGCGCCCCTCCTGCGCGGCGCCGCCGAGCTGGCCGCCGAGCTGGGGGCGCGGCAGACCTTCGAGTTCCTGCTGGGCCGGCACCTGGACGCCAGCCCGCGCCAGTACACGCTCACGCCGGCCGAGCTGGCCCGTCTGATGGCCGACCTCGCCGGCCCCGCCCGCACCGTCCTCGACCCGGCCAGCGGCACCGGTGCCCTGCTGCGCGCGGTGGACAGCCGTCCCGACCAGGAGCTGTACGCCCAGGACAGCGCCGCCGACCTCGCCGCGCTGACCGCGCTGCGACTCGCCCTGCAGTCGCGGGCCACCGTGCGCGCCGCTGTCGGCGACACCCTGCTCGGCGACGCCTACCCGGAGCTGCGCGCCGACGCCGTCCTGTGCCACCCGCCGTTCAACGAACGCAACTGGGGCCACGACGAACTCGCCTACGACGCCCGCTGGGAGTACGGCTTCCCCGCGCGCACCGAGTCCGAGCTGGCCTGGGTCCAGCACGCGCTGGCGCGACTCGCCGACGGCGGCACCGCCGTCCTGCTCATGCCGCCGGCCGCCGCCTCCCGCCGTTCCGGGCGCCGGATCCGCGCCGACCTGCTGCGCCGGGGCGCGCTGCGGGCCGTGGTCGCGCTGCCGGTCGGCGCGGCACCGCCGTACAACCTCCCGCTCCACGTGTGGGTGCTGCGCCGGCCCGACCGGACGCCCGCGGCGCCCGAGGTGCTGCTCGCCGACACCGGGCGGTTCGCGGGCGAGGCACGCGGCGGCCCGGACTGGCAGGCGGTACGGGGCGCCGTCCTGGACGCCTGGCGTGCCTTCGCGCGCGCGGGGCGGCTCGATGACCGGCCGGGGCTGGCGCGTTCCGTGCCGGTCATCGAACTGCTCGACGACGACGTGGACCTCGCGCCCGCCCGCCATCTGCCGCCCCCGGCCCCGACCGACGGCGTGGAACAGCTCGCGGCGGTGCGCGAGCACCTCGGCGCGACCCTGCGGCTGACCGCCGATCTCACCCCGCCGCCCGCCGACCCGGTGCCGGCCGCCCGCTGGCCGCTCACCACCGTCGGCGAGCTCGCGCGCGGGGGCGCGCTGACGCTGCGCACCGGAGGGAACGGCGGCCACGCGCGCGTGCGCGTGCTCACCGATCATGACGTGCTCGCCGGAACGGCACCCTCCGGGACGCTTCCGGAGACCGACGAGGAGGCCGTGCTGACCGAGCCGGGCGACGTCGTCCTCCCGGTGCTCGGCGGCGGGTCGGTGGCGCGCGTGATCGACGATGCGACCGGGGGCGCCGCCCTGGGGCGCAACCTCGTGCTGCTGCGCCCCGATCCGGCGGCGCTCGATCCCTGGTTCCTCGCCGGCTTCCTGCGCGGCACGGCCAACCACCGTCAGGCCAGCAGCTACGCGTCCACGGCCACCCGCCTGGACGTGCGCCGCCTCCAACTGCCCCGGCTTCCGCTCGGCGAACAGCTGCGCTACGGCACGCGGTTCCGCGCACTCGACGAGTTCGAGCGGGCGCTGCGCCACGCGAGCCGGCTGGGGGAGCAGCTCGTGCGCGGGATGTACGACGGGCTCACGGACGGCACCGTCGCGCCTGATTGACCTCGGAGCCCGGACAACGGTTCGGTACAACCCGGACCGCTTGTCCGTGTCGGGCCATATGCTCGATGCGACCATCGCACGAGTGGCGTTGTCTGCCCGGCGGAGCACACCGGGCGGACACGCACGCCCATTTCAGGCATCAGGAGCAGCCATGCAAGGCCACGGCTACGCGCAGCCGGGGAAGCAGCCACCGCACCCCGCGTGGCTCGTCTTCCTGCGCGTGCTGTTCGTCGCGGTCGGAGTCTTCAGCATCGGCTTCCTGACCTGGGTGATTCTGCTGCGGCTGGCCGTCGTCACGCGCAAGTCGCTGGACTGGGGCCTGTTCGTGGCGGTGCTGGCGGCCGACATCCTCAGCATCGTGCTGCTCGGCAGCGAGCCCGGCGACGAGGTCCACACCCGTGGCGGTTACCTGGGCATCACCCTGCTCCTCGGCGCCCTGGCCGCCACGGTCGTGTACTACCTCGTGGCGGACACCCGGTACTTCCAGGGGCTCCGGCAGGCGTACGGGGGCGCCCCGGCGGTGTCCGCGTACGGCTATCCGCGGCCTGTGGCGCCGTTCACCGCGACGAGCGGGACACAGAACCCCGCGCCCGTGCCGTCCCCGCCCGCCACGCCGCCCATGGTGCACACGCCCGTCCCGCAGCCCGCGCCGCAGCAGCCTCCGCCGCCGCAGCGCCCGGCGCCCGCCCGGATCGACCAGGTCCGTGCGGAGCTGGACGAGCTGAGCGACTACCTGCGCAAGCACGACGGCCACCACGACGGCCGTCAGGACTCCGGCCACGAGGGTGGACGGTGACCGTGACGACAGGACGTGTCGTCGCCGGCCGCTACGAACTGTCCACCCTCATCGGCCAGGGCGGCATGGGCCAGGTCTGGACGGCGTACGACCAGCGGCTCGACCGGCGGGTGGCGGTGAAGCTGCTGCGCCCCGACAAGGTGGCCGGCCAGGAGGCGGACGAGCTGCGCCGCCGCTTCGTGCGCGAGTGCCGGGTCACCGCCCAGGTCGACCACCCGGGCCTGGTCACCGTGCACGACGCGGGCAGTGAGGGCGAGGAGCTCTTCCTCGTCATGCAGTACGTCGACGGCGCCGACCTCTCCGACCACCTCGCCGAACACGACCCGTACCCGTGGCAGTGGGCGGTCGCGGTGGCCGCGCAGCTGTGCGCCGTGCTGAGCGCCGTGCACGCCGTACCGATCGTGCACCGCGACCTCAAGCCGCGGAACGTGATGGTGAAGCAGGACGGCACGGTCACCGTCCTCGACCTGGGCGTCGCCTCCGTGATGGACACCGACACCACGCGCCTGACCCACACCGGCTCGCCGATCGGCTCACCTGCCTACATGGCGCCCGAGCAGGCCATGGGCGGCGCGGTCGGCCCGTACACCGACCTGTACGCGCTCGGCGTGCTGCTGCACGAACTGCTCAGCGGGGACGTGCCGTTCGCCGGGTCCACGGCGCTCGGCGTGCTGCACCGGCACTTGTACGAGCCCCCGCTGCCCGTGCGCCGCATCCGCCCCGAGGTCCCCGAGGCGCTGGAAGCGCTCGTGCTGCGCCTGCTCGCCAAGGACCCGCAGCACCGGCCGGCCTCCGCGCAGGAGGTGTACGAGCACCTCGCGCTGCTCCTGCCCGCGCGCGGGATGCCGACCGGGGCGCCGCTGGACCCCACACGTCCCTTCCTGCGCCCGCACGCCCCCTGGCCGGACCTCGCGCGGACGCCCGCCCCCCAGCCCGCACCCGTCGCGCCCGCGCCGGCGGTGACCGAGAAGCCCGACGTCGCCGCCGCCGTCGACGAGGTCAAGCGGCTCCTCGGGGAGGGCCGGATCACCCAGGCCGTGGACATACTCGGCGCGATCCTGCCCGCCGCGGCCGAGCAGCACGGCGAGCACTCCCCGGTCGTGCGCACCCTGCGCAAGCAGTACGCGGCCACCCTCATGGACGACGGCCAGTACCGGCGCGCGCTGCCCGAGCTGCGCCGCCTGGCCGACGAACGCGCCACCGAGGCCGGCCAGGCCGACCCGCAGTCCCTGCGCTTCCGTTACGAGGCCGCCCAGTGCCTGGAGCAGCTCGGGGAGCCTGCGGCGGCGCTCGCCGAATACCGCGCGCTGCTGCCGTACTACGAGAACCAGTACGTCTCCGGCGACCCGCAGCTCGCCCACGACGTCCGGCGCCGCATCGGCCACCTGCTGCTCGCCCTCGGCGACCGTCCGGCCGCCCACGACACGCTCGCGCGGCTCCTGATGGACGTGGAGCGCTTCCACGGCCCCGGTCACCCGCTGGCGGCGGAGATCCGGCGAACGCTGGGGTGGCTGGGGCAGGTGCGCGGCTAGATTTTGCCGTTCCCTGAGGGATTCTTGTGATCTTCGGGGGGTTGAGTTTCCCGAAGGCAGTAAGGGCGCGGTATAGGTTGCGTTTCGTTTTGCCACGGCACGCACGAGCAGGGGTGGGGTTTCATGGCCGGTCATCGGCAGTCGAAGAAGCGCAGGTACGTCACATGGGCGGTGGCCGGAGCGGCCGTCGTCGCCGGCGCCGGCCTCGCCGCGCAGAGCTCCATGGCCGCCACCGCCTGGCCCGCGCAGAAGACCTTCACCGGCCGCGCCTTCGACACCTGCACCGCACCCTCGCAGTCCACGATGAAGGCCTGGCACACCGGCTTCTACGGCGCCGCCGCCGTCTACGTGGGCGGCAAGAACCGCGGCTGCGGCCAGCCCAACCTCACCTCCTCCTGGGTCAAGTACGTCACCGGCCTCGGCTGGAAGCTGATCCCGATCTACGTCGGTGCCCAGCCGCCCTGCCAGTCCGGCTCCAACCCGGAGAAGCTGACCGCCTCCACCGCGGCCTCCCTCGGCGCGACGGACGCCGCCGATGCCGTGGCCAAGGCCTCCGCGCTCGGCATGAAGGCGGGCAGCGCGATGTACCTGGACATGGAGGCGTACGACATCACGAACACGTCGTGCAACGACGCCGTGCTGACGTACGTGCGTGCCTTCGACAAGGGGCTGCACGCCAAGACGTACCGCGCCGGCTACTACGGCTTCACCAGCTCCAGCGCCAAGGCCGTCGCCACCGCCACCGACAGGACGGATCTGCCGGGCAACCTCTGGTACGCGCTGTGGGACAAGCAGAACACCACCACCGCGGACTGGCCGTGGGGTTCCACCCAGTTCACCAACCACAGCCGGGCCCACCAGTACATGGTCAACAGCAAGGAGGCGCACGGCGGTGTCACGCTCACCGTCGACCGTGACGCGTGGGACGCGCCGGTGGCCATCACCGGCTGACCGGAGCGGTGTGGCGCGGCGGTGCCCGAAGCGCGCGTGAATCGTTGGTCGAATGGGTTGGCCGCAGGCTGCCCACTGCCTACCATCGATCACCGCAAGACCTTGTGCGCCCGCCGTCGCCCGACCACCACCCCTGGCGGAGGCGCTGGCGCGCCGCACCTGTCCTTGCAATCTCCCTTGGAGGTCTCCTTGCACCGCCGCCGTCGCACCGCGCTCGTCCTCTCCGCCGCGATCGCCGCCGCGGCACCCCTCCTCACCGCCTGCGGAAACGAAGCGCACCCCGGCGCGGCCGCCGTCGTGGGAGGACAGCGCATCACCGTCGCCCAGCTGGAGCGCCGGGTCAACGAGGTACGCGAGGCGCAGCGGGCCGCGGTGCCGGATCAGACCCAGTACCAGCAGGTCCTCGCCTCCACCGGCAGCCTCACCCGCGACACCCTGCACAACATGGTCCTGGACCAGGTACTGCACCGTGCCGCGCAGGACGAGGGGATCACGGTCACCCGCAAGGAGGTCCTGCAGATGCGCACCGGTCTGGAGCAGCAGGCCGGCGGCGCCAAGGGACTGCAGACGGCCTGGCTGCAGAAGTATGGCATCGCGCCCAAGCGCCTGGACGACAACCTCCGCCTGCAGCTGGAGGCACAGAAGCTGGCCTCGAAGCTCGGCACCGAAACCACCCAGCCCGCGTTCTGGAGGGCCCTCTCCCAGGCTTCCGGCGAACTCCGCATCGACCTCAACCCGCGCTACGGCTCCTGGGACGTGCAGAAGAGCAGCCGGGTGGACGCCAAGACGCCGTGGGTGCGTGAGGTCACGGCGGGAGCGCAGCAGCAGACGGCGTAGCGGGCGGAATTCGTGGTGCCGTAACGGTGCGGCAGCGGTCGCCGGAAGCCTGACGGTCATACGATCACACGACGCCCGTGCCCCTGTGGACAACCGATCCCGTCCGACTTCGCCGTGGGTTACGTTCGGATCGTGAACGCAACCAGCCCCGAAGCCGCCCCCGGCCGCATCGTCCTGCTCACCACCAGCCACCGTGTCGCGCCCGGCCTGCTGTCCTGGCCCGCCTGGCAGGTGCTGCGCGCCGCCGACGCCGTGCTGTGCGCGGACGGCGCGCATCCGCAGCTGCCGTATCTGCGGGAGGCCGGGATATCCGTGGCGGAGGCGTCCCCCACCGCCCAGGAGCTGGTCGACGCCTGCGCCGGCGGGCGGACGGTGGTGGTCGTGGCCACGGGCGAGGGAGAGCCGGCCCTCACCGACGGCCTGGCCCGGCTGGCCGGCTCCGGCCGGGCGCGGATGCCGGAGCTCGAGCTGCTGCCCGCCTCCTACGACCTGCCCGGCGCCCGCCTCCTCGACCTCGTCCAGGTCATGGACCGCATCCGCGCCGAGTGCCCCTGGTCCTCCCGGCAGACCCATGAGGGCCTGGCCAAGTACGGCATAGAGGAGGCGTACGAACTGGTCGAGGCGATCGAGGCCGGCGACCGCGAGGAGTTGCGGGAGGAACTGGGCGACGTCCTGCTCCAGGTCGTCTTCCACTCCCGCATCGCCGAGGAGGACCCGGACGCGCCGTTCTCCATCGACGACGTCGCCGGCGGCATCGTCGCCAAGCTGATCCACCGCCACCCCCATGTCTTCGGCGAGGAGAAGGCCGAGACACCGGAGGACGTCAAGGAGCACTGGCTGCGCACCAAGGCCGAGGAGAAGCAGCGCACCTCGGTCACCGAGGGTGTCCCCCTCGGCCAGCCCGGTCTCGCCCTCACCGCCAAGCTCGCCGCCCGCGTGCGCACGGCGAATCTGGACGTGCCACCGCCGCACGGCGAGGGCATCGGCTACGAACTGCTGGCCCTGGCGGTCCGCGCCGAAGCGGACGGCGTGGATCCGGAGGCGGCGCTGCGGGCGGCGGCTCGGGTCTACCGGGACGCCATCAAGGAGACGGAGGAGCGGGGAAGGAGCGGCGCGGAGAACGGGAGGTGAGGCGACGGGACTGGGCTGTTCTCCCGGAAAAGCGGGGCGAACCCGACGAAGCCGAACAGCGGTACCGCGAAGCCGCGGACAGGGGCCGCTCCGGTGCCCGCAAGGCCCTCGCCGACAGACCCGAGAAGCCGGATACCGTCAAGGAGTGACCAACCAGCCCCACCCCCCGGCCGCCCCCGACCTCTTCACCTGGGAGTTCGCCGCCAACCCCTACCCCGCCTACGCCTGGCTCCGCAAGCACGCCCCCGTGCGCCGGACGCGGTTGCCCAGTGGCGTCGAGGCCTGGCTGGTCACCCGGTATGCCGACGCCAAGGAGGCCCTCGCCGACCAGCGGCTGAGCAAGAACCCGGCGCATCACGACGAGCCCGCGCACGCCAAGGGGAAGACCGGTATCCCGGGCGAGCGCAAGGCCGAGCTGATGACCCATCTGCTGAACATCGACCCACCGGACCACACCCGCCTGCGCCGGCTGGTCAGCAAGGCGTTCACGCCTCGCAGGGTCGCCGAGTTCGCGCCCCGGGTGCAGGAGCTGACCGACCACCTCATCGACCAGTTCGCCGGGACGGGCTCGGCCGACCTCATCCACGAGTTCGCCTTCCCGCTCCCCATCTACGCCATCTGCGACCTGCTCGGCGTCCCGCGCGAGGACCAGGACGACTTCAGGGACTGGGCGGGGATGATGATCCGGCACGGGGGAGGGCCGCGGGGCGGGGTGGCGCGGTCCGTGAAGAAGATGCGCGGCTATCTCGCCGAGCTCATCCACCGCAAGCGCGCGGCGCTGCCCGACACCCCCACCGCCGGCGAGGACCTGATCTCCGGTCTCATCCGCGCCTCCGACCACGGCGAGCACCTCACCGAGAACGAGGCCGCCGCCATGGCCTTCATCCTGCTGTTCGCCGGGTTCGAGACCACCGTGAACCTGATCGGCAACGGCACGTACGCCCTGCTCAACCACTCCGAGCAGCGCCACCGGCTGCAGGACTCGCTGGCCCGCGGCGAACGAGGCCTCCTGGAAACCGGCGTCGAGGAACTCCTGCGCTACGACGGGCCGGTGGAGCTGGCGACCTGGCGGTTCGCCACCCGGCCGCTCACCATCGGCGGGCAGGACATCGCCGCCGGGGACCCGGTGCTCGTCGTACTCGCCGCCGCCGACCGGGATCCGCAGCGGTTCGCCGATCCGGACGTGCTGGACCTGTCCCGGCGGGACAACCAGCACCTCGGGTACGGCCACGGCATCCACTACTGCCTCGGCGCCCCGCTCGCCCGGCTGGAGGGCCAGACCGCGCTCGCCACCCTCCTCACCCGCCTCCCCGACCTGCGGCTCGCGGCGGATCCGGCCGACCTGCGCTGGCGCGGCGGACTCATCATGCGCGGCCTGCGCACGCTGCCCGTGGAGTTCACGCCCGCTACCGAAAAGGTCGTAGAAACGTCAACATGACAGACGTTCAACTTTGTGATCTTCACGTGATCTGCGCGGCATTAACTTGTGACAAGTGATCGTCTGCCGATACGTTCACCCATCAGCGCGGCGTCGAGCCTCACCCGCCGCGCCGCTCCTGCTGTCGCCCGAAAGGTTTCCGCATGCTCTCCGGGAACGGTCGTCACCGTCGCCCCCGTCAGGCCCCCGCCCTCCTCGTCGCGGCAGGAGTGACCGGCTCCGCCATCGCCATCCCGCTCCTCGGCGCGGCGAGCGCCAACGCTGCCGACGGCACCACGTGGGACAAGGTGGCCGAGTGCGAGAGCGGCAGCTCCTGGAGCGCCGACACGGGCAACGGCTACTACGGTGGTCTGCAGATATCCCAGGACGACTGGGACAAGTACGGCGGCACCCAGTACGCCGACAGTGCCGACCAGGCCAGCCGTTCGCAGCAGATCGCCGTCGCCGAGAAGATCCTCGCCGACCAGGGCACCACCCCCTGGGCCACCTGCGCCCTCCTCTCCGGCCTGACCTCGAACTCCGGCTCCCTGGACGTCGACACGGGCGTCGGTGACTCCGGCTCGGCCGGCTCCGGCACGGGCTCGTCGGACTCCGGTGACTCCTCCGGGTCCACGGATACGTCCAATTCCACCGGAAATTCCGTCTCGTCCGGCCTGCCGGATTCGTCGTCCTCGTCCGACTCCTCCTCGGATGCGACCGCCACGCCGTCCCCCGGTGCGAGCAAGGGCGCCGGCTCCACCGGCCCCGGTGAGCGAACCGGCACCCACAAGTCCGACACCTCCGCATCGCCGGACTCCGGGAGCACGCAGGGGAGTGCGCCCGCCACTACCAACCCCGTACTGGACGAGTCGGACAATTCATGGCAGACCGGCGGCTCTTGGAGCCTGGTCGACACCGGTGCCCTCAGCAGTGGCGGACGTCACCGCGGTGACAGTGCGGACGAAAGCGTGGCAAACGGTCAGAACGCCACTTCCTCCGGCCGTCACACCTCCCGCGATGCGAGCACCTACACGGTCCGCGGGGGAGACACGCTCGCCTCCATCGCCGACTCCCTTGCCGTCGACGGCGGATGGCACGCGCTCTACAGCCTGAACGAGAAGGTCATCGCCGACCCGAACCACATCGCTGCCGGTCAGACCCTGGAAGTCGGTACCGAAACGGGCGATAAGTAGCGGGAGTTGACGTCCCACTTCACACCCAATGTCCGGTTTGGTGAAAGTGTGGGATGAGTCTCAGAAGCCCTGATCGTCTTTGAAATTCCGCTGATCGCCTGTCTACGGTCGAGACCGCTCGTCACCACGAGCCCCGGCAGTCGCAACGCCGAATCCTGCCAGCGGTTGCCCGGGAACAGTCGTCGCGTCATGCGCCGTAGGCAGGAGCGGGGGACCCAAGGTAAGCGCCGAGCCCAGCAGTTGAGCTGGACCCGGCTAGGGGTGAAGTCGTGCCTCCCCGAGAGGCGCGACCGGGCAACTCAACCGGCCCGAACCCGACAGCTCACCTCGCAGGCGTCGGTGAGGGGATCGATCCATGCTGTTTTCCGGCAAGGGCAAGCACCGTCGTCCGTCCAAGGCCGTCCGCGCCATCGCCGTCGCCGGCGTCGCCGGTGCCGCCGTCGCCGCCCCGCTGATGGCGGCCGGCAGCGCCTCCGCCGCCACCGCCTCCGAGTGGGACGCGGTCGCCCAGTGCGAGTCCGGCGGCAACTGGTCCATCAACACCGGCAACGGCTACTACGGCGGTCTGCAGTTCTCCGCCTCCACCTGGGCCGCGTACGGCGGCACGCAGTACGCCGCGCAGGCCAACCAGGCCAGCAAGGCGCAGCAGATCCAGATCGCCGAGAAGGTCCTCGCGGCCCAGGGCAAGGGCGCCTGGCCGGTCTGCGGCACGGGCCTGTCCAGCGCCGCCTACAACGGCTCCGCGCCCAGCGCCTCCTCGAAGAGCGCCGCGCCCAGCACCACCACTCGCTCCACCGGTCAGCAGGCCGCCACTCGCTCCACCACGCGCACGGCCCCCTCGGCGAGCAAGACCGTCACCACCCCGACCGGCAAGAAGGTCAAGAAGGGTGACGGCGAGTACAAGGTCGTCAAGGGCGACACCCTCAGCACCATCGCCGACAAGCACCACGTCCAGGGCGGCTGGAAGAAGCTCTTCGAGCTGAACAAGGGCATCGTCGAGGACGCCAACCTCATCTACCCGGGCCAGCAGCTGCACCTGAAGTGACACCCGGCTCCCACACCCACCACAGCGCTCTCACACCACGGCCCGCCCCCTGAAGGCCTCGTGAGGGTCGCCCCCCGTCCCCCACGGGCTCCCCGCCCCGGCGCGTCTTCCCCCGTACGCGCCGGGGCGGGGCTCTTTGTTTCCCGCTCTTCAGCCGGGTCCCGCCCGCGCCCCACTTTGTTCCGCGCATGAACAATGGGTACGGTCTCCCTGTCCTCCCGTGCCTCTCCCCGCCCCTTCCTGTCCACGGGACGGTCGGTCGGTGGCCGACGCCCCCGGGACGGATAGGCTTCAGGCGCAAGGCACACCAGCCCCGCAGAACCAGCGTCACATCCATGAAGGAGATGCTCGTGCCGTCCATCGACGTCGTCGTAGCCCGGGAAATCCTGGACTCCCGAGGCAACCCCACGGTCGAGGTCGAGGTCGGCCTCGACGACGGCAGCACGGGTCGTGCCGCCGTCCCGTCCGGCGCCTCCACCGGCGCCTTCGAGGCCATCGAGCTCCGCGACGGCGACCCGAACCGCTACCAGGGCAAGGGCGTCGAGAAGGCCGTCCTCGCCGTCATCGAGCAGATCGGCCCGGAGCTCGTCGGCTACGACGCCACCGAGCAGCGCCTGATCGACCAGGCCATGTTCGACCTGGACGCCACCGACAACAAGGGCTCCCTCGGCGCCAACGCCATCCTCGGCGTCTCCCTCGCCGTCGCCCACGCCGCCTCCGAGGCCAGCGACCTCCCGCTCTTCCGCTACCTGGGCGGCCCGAACGCGCACCTGCTGCCGGTGCCGATGATGAACATCCTGAACGGCGGCTCGCACGCCGACTCCAACGTGGACATCCAGGAGTTCATGATCGCCCCGATCGGCGCGGAGTCCTTCTCGGAGGCCCTGCGCTGGGGCACCGAGGTCTACCACACGCTGAAGAAGGTCCTGAAGAGCAAGGGCCTGTCCACCGGCCTCGGCGACGAGGGCGGTTTCGCCCCGAACCTCGGCTCCAACCGTGAGGCCCTCGACCTCATCCTGGAGGCCATCAAGGAGGCCGGCTACGCCCCCGGCCAGCAGATCGCTCTCGCCCTCGACGTGGCCGCCTCCGAGTTCTACAAGGACGGCAAGTACCTCTTCGAGGGCAAGGAGCGCTCCGCCGCCGAGATGACGGAGTACTACGAGGAGCTGGTCGCGGCCTACCCGCTCGTCTCCATCGAGGACCCGCTGTTCGAGGACGACTGGGCCGGCTGGAAGGTCATCACCGACAAGCTCGGCGACAAGGTCCAGCTGGTCGGCGACGACCTGTTCGTCACCAACCCCGAGCGCCTCGCCCGCGGCATCGAGGAGGGCGCGGCCAACGCCCTGCTGGTCAAGGTCAACCAGATCGGCTCGCTGACCGAGACCCTGGACGCCGTCGAGCTGGCCCAGCGCAACGGCTTCAAGTGCATGATGTCCCACCGCTCCGGCGAGACCGAGGACGTCACCATCGCCGACCTGGCCGTCGCCACCAACTGCGGCCAGATCAAGACCGGTGCCCCGGCCCGCTCCGAGCGCGTCGCCAAGTACAACCAGCTGCTGCGCATCGAGGAGATCCTCGACGACGCGGCGGTGTACGCCGGCCGCAGCGCCTTCCCGCGCTTCAAGGGCTGACCCAACCGGGGTTCAACCCGGAGTAAGCCTTAGCCAGTCGTACGTACGTCCCCGTACCCGGTCCCGTACCGTGTCCGGGGACGTACGCACGTGTGAGGCACACCGGCAAGGGGAGGCGAGGGCCAGATGGCCGTGAAGGACCGGGACCGTTTCTCCACCGCGACCAGGCTGCGGCAGCTCGGCGAGCAGACGGCGGCCCGGGTCTATCGCTCCCAGACCAAGCGGCAGGCCCGCCGCTCCCGGCTCACCGGCCGCGCCGCCCTGCTCGCGCTGGTGCTGTGCTCGCTGATCGTCGCGCTCGCCTACCCGATGCGGCAGTACGTCTCCCAGCGTGCCGAGATCGCCGACCAGCAGCGGCAGCAGGAGCAGGCCCGCAAGCGCGTCGAGCAGCTGCGCGACCTGAAGGCGCGCTGGCAGGACGACGCCTACGCCGAGCAGCAGATCCGGCGCCGGCTGCACTACGTGATGCCCGGGGAGACCGGGTACGTGGTGATCGACCCGGGCGCGGCCAAGCAGTCCCGCGCCGACCTCGGGGCCGCCCACCGGCCCTGGTACGCGAACGTCTGGGACGGGGTCGACAAGTCCGACGCCTCCGACCAGTGAACCGACAGAAAGCCACCCTGAAAGCAGTCATGGAAACGCCTCCGCCGCCCACTTTGCGCACCGAGCCCACCGACGCCGACGTCGAGGCCTTCAAGCAGCAGCTCGGCCGCCCGCCGCGGGGCCTGCGGGCCATCGCGCACCGCTGCCCCTGCGGTCAGCCGGACGTCGTGGAGACGGCACCCCGCCTGCCCGACGGCACGCCCTTCCCGACGACGTACTACCTGACGTGCCCGCGCGCCGCCTCGGCGATCGGCACGCTGGAGGCCAACGGCGTCATGAAGGAGATGACCGAGCGTCTGCAGAGCGACCCCGAGCTGGCCGCCGCCTACCGGGCCGCGCACGAGGACTACATCCGGCGCCGGGACGAGATCGAGGTCCTGGAGGGCTTCCCGAGCGCGGGCGGCATGCCGGACCGGGTGAAGTGCCTGCACGTGCTCGTCGCCCACTCGCTGGCCGCCGGCCCGGGTGTGAACCCGCTGGGCGACGAGGCGATCGCGATGCTGCCGCAGTGGTGGAGCAAGGGGCCGTGCGTGCAGCCGCTGGAGGCGCCCGACCCGGCGGACGAGCACCCGGGTGAGGAGGGTCCCGTCCTCGACCCGGCAGAGGTCCGCAGCGGCTTCTTCGCGGACAGGCCGATGGTCGCGCCCGGCTTCACCCGGGTCGCGGCCGTCGACTGCGGCACGAACTCCATCCGGCTGCTCGTCGCCGACGTCAACCCGGCCACCGGCGAGCTCCTGGAGCTGGACCGGCGCATGACGATCGTGCGGCTCGGCCAGGACGTGGACCGCACCGGCCGGCTGGCCCCCGAGGCGCTGGAGCGGACCTTCGCGGCGTGCCGGGAGTACGCCGAGGTGATCCGTGAACTCGGCGCCGCGAAGGTGCGGTTCGTCGCCACTTCGGCCTCCCGCGACGCGGAGAACCGGGACGACTTCGTGCGCGGGGTGGTGGACATCCTCGGTGTGGAGCCCGAGGTCATCACCGGCGACCAGGAGGCCGAGTTCTCCTTCACCGGTGCGACGAAGGAGCTCGGCGGGCACGGCCAAGGGGGCGCGGAGCGCCCTTCGACTGAGGGTGGTGGGACACGGGCGGGCGACCTCGCCAAGCCCTACCTGGTGGTGGACATCGGCGGCGGCTCCACCGAGTTCGTCGTCGGCGACGACCGCGTCCGGGCCGCGCGGTCCGTGGACGTCGGCTGTGTGCGGATGACCGAACGACACCTGGCGCACGACGGCAAGGTGAGCGACCCGCCCACCGAGGAGCAGATCGCCGCCATGCGGGCGGACATCGAGGCCGCCCTGGACCTCGCCGAGCAGACCGTCCCGCTGCGCGCTGCGCACACCCTGGTCGGCCTCGCCGGCTCGGTCACCACCGTGTCCGCGATCGCCCAGGACCTGCCCGAGTACGACTCCGCGCGCATCCACCACTCCCGCGTCTCCCGCGACCGCGTCCGCGAGATCACCGAGTGGCTGCTGCGCTCCACGCACGCCGAGCGCGCGGCGATCCCGTCCATGCACCCCGGCCGGGTCGACGTCATCGGCGCGGGCGCCCTCGTCCTGCTCGCGATCATGGAGCGGATCGGGGCCGAGGAGGTCGTCGTCAGCGAGCACGACATCCTCGACGGCATCGCGTGGTCGGTGGCATAGCTCTCTTTTGTTACTCGCTGGTAGTCATCGGCTGAGCAGGTCGGATAACGTCTGAGCGGGACTGTGGGGCCCTCCAGGGCCTTTCGGTGGCAGTCGGTCGGAAAACTTCGTGAAGTTCTTCACAAGGAATTCCGCCTCGTGGAACCGCGAAAAGGGGCCGATAGGCCCTTCCGGGGCCTCCTGGGCCGTTTGAACATGTTCAGGCGACAGGTGTGAGAGGGGCCTGGGAGGGGCTCCCGCAGGGGTGTTGCGAGGTGCTCACCACCGCCTCGGTGACCCAGAGAGGCAGCTCACGCGGCCTTGACAACGGGTCGGACCACCCCTGGGTTCCCCGTCGCCGTCATGACCTGCGTCACGCGGGCCGCGGAGTTTAGCACAGGCTCTGCCGGAGCTTGTGAAGGGGCGCACGAGCACCCCCCCTGAGGCGGGTGGATACTCGATGGCATGAGCACCACGGAGCGTCCCAGGATCCTCGTAGTAGGCGGTGGGTACGTAGGCCTGTACGCAGCTCGGCGCATTCTCAAGAAGATGCGCTACGGAGAGGCGACCGTCACGGTCGTCGACCCCCGGTCGTACATGACCTACCAGCCCTTCCTCCCCGAAGCCGCCGCCGGCAGCATCTCCCCTCGCCACGTCGTCGTCCCGCTGCGACGCGTGCTGCCGAAGGCGGAGGTCCTCACCGGCCGGGTCACTACCATCGACCAGGACCGCAAGGTCGCCACGATCGCCCCCCTGGTGGGCGAGGCGTACGAGCTGCCCTTCGACTACCTGGTCATCGCGATGGGCGCGGTCTCCCGCACCTTCCCGATCCCCGGCCTCGCCGAGCAGGGCATCGGCATGAAGGGCATCGAGGAGTCCATCGGCCTGCGCAACCACGTCCTCGAGCAGCTCGACAAGGCCGACTCCACGACCGACGAGGAGATCCGCCGCAAGGCGCTCACCTTCGTCTTCATCGGCGGTGGCTTCGCGGGTGCGGAGACCATCGGCGAGGTCGAGGACATGGCCCGGGACGCGGCCAAGTACTACAAGAACGTGTCCCGTGAGGACATGCGGTTCGTCCTCGTCGACGCCGCCGACAAGATCCTGCCGGAGGTCGGCCCCAAGCTCGGCCAGTACGGCAAGGAGCACCTGGAGAGCCGGGGCGTGGAGATCTACCTCTCCACCTCCATGGACTCCTGCGTCGACGGCCACGTGGTGCTGAAGAACGGCCTGGAGGTCGACTCCAACACCATCGTCTGGACCGCCGGCGTCAAGCCGAACCCGGCCCTCGCCCGCTTCGGCCTGCCCCTCGGCCCGCGCGGCCACGTCGACTGCGAGCCCACGCTCCAGGTCAAGGGCACGGACTACATCTGGGCCGCCGGTGACAACGCGCAGGTCCCGGACCTCGTCGGCCGCAAGGCGGGCAACGAGAACGCCTGGTGCCCGCCGAACGCCCAGCACGCGTTGCGCCAGGCCAGGGTGCTCGGCGACAACGTGATCTCCGGCATGCGGGGCTTCCCGCAGAAGGACTACGAGCACGCCAACAAGGGTGCGGTGGCCGGTCTCGGCCTGCACAAGGGCGTGGCGATGATCGTCATGGGCAAGATGAAGATCAAGCTCAAGGGCCGCCTCGCCTGGTACATGCACCGTGGCTACCACGGTCTGGCGATGCCGACCTGGAACCGCAAGATCCGCGTCTTCGCCGACTGGACCCTCGCGATGTTCCTCAAGCGCGAGGTCGTCTCCCTCGGCGCCATGGAGAACCCCCGCGAGGAGTTCTACGAGGCTGCCAAGCCGGCGCCGGTCGCAGCCGCGAGCAAGGCCGACAAGACCGGGGCGAAGGCCAAGGCCTCCTGACCCCCACCGGTCGGCGCCCCTGACCCTCGGTCAGGGAACCTACCTGAAGGACCTCCTGCCATCCGTGGTGCGGGAGGTCCTTCGGTGTTTTCCGGGCCTATTTACATGTGTTGTGCATCTGTTTTGGCTCGGTTGTAACTCCTTTGCGGGACTGCGCTGAGCGCTTCGCGGTGTTTACGTGGTGAACGGACATCCGGGATCGTCGTCTTGGAGGTGTGCGCCATGGCCGACGCCGCGTCGCGGCTGACGAGTGTTGCCGAGCAGGTGCTGGGAGCACCGCTCCCGGTACGGATCCGCGCCTGGGACGGTTCCCAGGCCGGCCCGCCGGGTACCCCGATCCTCGTCATCCGCAACCGCCGCGCCCTGCGCCGGCTGCTGTTCAAGCCGGGCGAGCTGGGCCTGGCCCGCGCCTGGGTCGCCGGGGACCTGGAGGTCGAGGGGGACCTGTACACCGCCCTCGACGCCATGGGCGGCTTCGTCTGGGAGCGCGGGGAGGACGCCCGCACGCTGACCCAGGCGCTGCGCGACCCCGAGGTACGGGCCGCCGGGCGCGAGCTGCTGATGCTCGCCGGGCCGCCGATCCCGCCCGCCCCACCGCGCGAGGAGGTGCGCAGACGCCGTCATCTGCACACACGGCGCAGCGACAAGCGGGCCATCAGCCATCACTACGACGTCGGCAACGACTTCTACGAGATCGTCCTCGGGCCGTTGATGGTCTACTCGTGCGCCTACTGGGAGGACGGCGGCACCCTGGAGTCCGCCCAGCGCGACAAGCTCGAACTGGTCTGCGGCAAGCTCGGCCTGACGGAGGGACAGCGGCTGCTGGACGTCGGCTGCGGCTGGGGCTCGATGGCCGTCCACGCGGCCCGTGAGCACGGCGTGAGCGTCGTCGGGATCACGCTGTCGCAGGAGCAGGCCGCCTACGCCCGCAAGCGCGTCGCCGACGAGGGGCTGACCGACCGGGTGGAGATCCGCGTCCAGGACTACCGGGACGTCGCGGACGGCCCCTACGACGCCATCTCCTCCATCGGCATGGCCGAACACGTCGGCTCCGAGCGCTACCTGGAGTACGCGCGCGTCCTGTACACCCTGCTGAAGCCCGGCGGACGGCTGCTCAACCACCAGATCGCCCGCCGCCCGCAGCGCGACGAGTCGACGTACGAGGTCGACCGGTTCATCGACGCCTACGTCTTCCCGGACGGCGAACTCGCGCCGATCGGCTCCACCGTCACCCAGCTGGAGCGGGCCGGCTTCGAGATCCGGGACGTGGAGTCCATCCGCGAGCACTACGCCCGCACCCTGCGCCAGTGGGTCGCCAACCTGGAGACCGGCTGGGACCGCGCGGTCCGTCTCACCAGCCCCGGCCGCGCACGCGTCTGGCGCCTTTACATGGCCGCCTGCGCGCTCGCCTTCGAGCACAACCGCATCGGCGTCAACCAGGTACTGGCGATCCGCACCCCGCACTCGGGCGCCTCGGGCCTGCCGTTGCGGACCCGTACCTGGAACCCCTGACACAGCGAGGTACCTGGAACCCCTGACACGGCGAGGGCCCCGCTCCGGTCACGGAAACGGGGCCGTCGATCGTCGAAGGGCTACTCCGCCTTGATCGCCGCCAGCATGTTCAGCCGGGCCGCGCGCCGGGCCGGCCACAGCGCGGCCAGCACGCCGACCACCGCCGCGAGCAGCAGGAAGACCGTCATCCGGCCCCAGGGCAGGACCAGTTCGTACGTCGCCATCTTCGTGCCCAGCAGTTCGCCGGCCGCCCAGCCGAAGAACACGCCCAGGCCGATGCCGAGCACGCCGCCGAACAGGGAGATCACCAGGGACTCCAGACGGACCATCCGCTTGACGGCCTTGCGGTCCAGGCCGATGGCGCGCAGCATCCCGATCTCCTGGGAGCGCTCGAAGACCGACATGGCCAGGGTGTTGATGACCCCGAGGACCGCGACGATCACCGCCATGCCGAGCAGGCCGTAGAGCATGTTCAGCATCGTCGTGAACATCTTCGCGATGTCGTTGGAGATGTCCTGCTTGTCCTGGACCTTGATCGCCGGGTTGGAGCCGAGGGCCTTCTCCAGCTTGTCCTTGGCCGACCCGGAGGCGCCGCCGGCCGTCTTCACCATCACCTGCATGTCGGCCGGCTCGGTCAGGTGGGGGGTGAGGACCGTGTTGTCGAGCATGATCCCGCTGATCATGTCGTTGCCCTCGTAGACCCCGGCGACCGTCAGCTTCCGCGCCTTGCCGTCCTCGAAGTGCGCGGTGAAGTCCGAACCGGCCCGCCAGCCGTGCGAGGTGGCGGTGTCCTTGTCCACGACGACCTGAGAGCCGCCCACCTTGAAGGAGCCGTCGTCCACCGTCAGGTCCGTCAGCTCGCCGATCACCGGGCCGTTGACACCGGTGAGGAACTCGGTTCCGCCGTCGATGCGGGACTCGCCGTTGCGCAGCGGGCTGCTGGCCGTGACGCCGTCGGCGGCGGCGAGCTTCGTCGCCACGTCGGGGGAGAGCGGGCCGCGGTTGGCCATCGAGACGACGTAGTCCGCGCGGATCGCCGAACTGGCCATCCTGTCGATCGACGTCTGCAGGCTGCCCGCCATCACCGTCATGCCGGTGATCAGGGTCAGGCCGATCATCAGCGCGGACGCCGTGGCGGCCGTACGGCGCGGGTTGCGCAGCGAGTTCTGGCGGGCCAGCTTGCCCGAGACGCCGAACACGCGCAGCAGCGGGGCGGCGGCCGCGATCAGCGGGCGGGACAGCAGCGGAGTCAGGATGAACACGCCGATGATCAGGAGTACGGCACCCAGACCCATCGGGCCCTGGGCCGCGTCGGCGTCCATCGCCGTGGCCGCGAGGACCACCGCGACACCGGCCGCCGAGAACAGGGCGCCGAGCGTGTTGCGCAGCACCAGCGACTTGGTGGTCGCCTTGGCGTGCACGCTGCTCATCGCAGCCACCGGCGGGATCTTCGCGGCCCGGCGGCCCGGCAGCCAAGCGGCCAGCACGGTGATGACGATGCCGACCGCGAGAGCGGCCACCACGGTGCCCGGCGTGATCACCAGCGGCCCGTCCGGGACGCTCGCGCCGAAGGAGCCCAGCAGGCTCCGCAGCCCCGCGCCGATGCCGATGCCGACAGCCAGACCGGTCGCACCGGCGACCGTGCCGACCACGAACGCCTCGATCAGCACCGAACGGGTGACCTGCCGGCGGGAGGCACCGACCGCCCGCAGCAGGGCCAGCTCCTTGGTGCGCTGGGCGACCAGCATGGTGAAGGTGTTGGCGATGATGAACGTGCCGACGAACAGGGCGATACCGGCGAACACCAGCAGGCTCTGCTTCAGACCGCTCATCGACGAGGAGATCATCCGCGCCTGGTCGTCGGCGAGCCGCTTGCCGGTGGTGGTCTCCACCAGGCGCGACGGCAGCGCCTGGTCCAGGGCCGCCTTGAGCGCACCCTGGCTGGTTCCGGCCGCCGCCTTCACGTCGATCTCGTCGTACGTGCCCTTCTTGCCGAACAGCGACTGGGCGGTCGGCGTGTCGAACAGGGCGAGGCTGCCGCCCGCGGCCACGTTGCCGTCGTCGGTGGTGAAGACGCCGCTGATGCGCGGGGTGAGGACCGGGCCGTCGACGGAGATGCGCACGGTGTCGCCGACCCGGTAGCCGGCGCGCTCGGCGGTCCTGGAGTCGATCAGCACCTCGTCCCTACCGCGTGGGGCGTGGCCGCTGATGACGGGGTAGCGCTCGTCCTTGGCGCCCCAGTAGTTGCCGCCCTCGGACTGCCAGCCGGCGCCGAGCAGCTTGCCGTCCTTGCCGGCGATCGCGGTGAAGCCGGTGACGACACCGGTGGCGGAGGCGGCGCCCGGAACCTTCTCGGCCCGGTCGAGCAGCGCCTGGGTCAGCTCGGTGGTCCTGCCGACCTTGTCGCCCCTGGAGTCCTGGTACTTGGGCTGTACGGCGACGTCGACCTGGTCGAAGCCCTTGGCGGAGCTCTTCTGGTAGGCGTCGGAGATGGTGTTGGTGAAGACCAGCGTCCCGGACACGAACGCCACGCCGAGCATGACGGCGAGCACGGTCATCAGGAGCCGGGCCTTGTGCGCGAGTACGTTGCGCAGGGCGGTGCGGAACATCAGCTGGTACGGCCCTTCGCGTCGAACTGCTTCATGAGGTCGAGCACGGAGTCGGCCGTGGGGGAGTGCATCTCGTCCACGACCCGCCCGTCCGCGAGGAAGATCACGCGGTCGGCGTAGGCCGCCGCCACCGGGTCGTGGGTCACCATGACCACCGTCTGGCCCAGTTCACGCACGGAGTTGCGCAGGAAACCCAGCACCTCGGCGCCGGAGCGCGAGTCGAGGTTTCCGGTCGGCTCGTCACCGAAGATGATCTCGGGCTTGGAGGCGAGCGCACGAGCGACGGCGACCCGCTGCTGCTGGCCGCCGGACAGCTGCGCGGGCCGGTGGCTGAGCCGTTCGGACAGCCCGACCATCTGGATGACCTGGTCCAGCCACGCCTTGTCGGCCTTCCGGCCCGCGATGTCCATCGGAAGGGTGATGTTCTCCAGCGCGGTCAGCGTCGGGAGCAGGTTGAAGGCCTGGAAGATGAAGCCGATCTTGTCCCGGCGCAACTTGGTGAGCTGCTTGTCCTTCAGGGAGCCCAGCTCGGTCTCGCCGATCCGCACGGACCCCGAGGAGAAGCTGTCCAGGCCCGCCACGCAGTGCATCAGCGTGGACTTGCCGGAGCCGGACGGACCCATGATCGCGGTGAACTCGGCCTGACGGAAGTCGACGGAGACCCGGTCGAGGGCGACCACCCGGGTCTCGCCCTGCCCGTAGATCTTCGACAGCTCCGTGGCGCGTGCGGCCACGGCCGTGGTTCGGCCGGCGGTGGGTGTGGTGGTCACGGGAAGGTGCTCCTGTCGGGACGACGACTGTTGCTGGGGACTGCTCCATCGTCCCGGCCGCCGACGCCCGTGTAGTCAGTCGCTGTTCCGGTTCCGAGGAGCGACTGCGGTCGGACGGAGGGGGCCCGCGTCATACCTGGGGAGGACGGGCGACCCCGAGAGCCGCATGGTCCAGAACAGGTGGACCGCCCTCGTTCGGTAGGTGAAATTCCGTCATTCCGCGTACGCGCGCGCCCACGCCACGTCACGCTATTGGCAAGTGCTGATGGCCCGTTCCATGGGCTGATGCACCCTCAGACCTCAATAAAATAAGACAACTTCGGGTCGTCCCGTCCGCTGTTCGAGCGACGCGTCCCGATAGGCTCGGACCCTCGAAGCGGAGCCCATGGCCTGCCCGGATGGTGGAATGCAGACACGGCGAGCTTAAACCTCGCTGCCCCTTCGCGGGCGTGCCGGTTCAAGTCCGGCTCCGGGCACTTTCCGCCTCCGTACCCGCCCCTCGAACCCTCGCACGACCGTCGGCAGTGGAGTCGGCGCGGTCGCAGACTCACGTGAGCGGGCGGCCGAGGCGGGCGGCGGCGGAGCGCGCACCGTCAGGGGCGCGAGGACGTGCTGGAGTGCGACTACGTCGTCGGGTGCGATGGCTTCTGGGGCGTGGCCTGGAAAGCCTTCCCGGCCGCCGTCTCCCGGGTGTTCGAGCGGACGTACCCCTACGCCTGGCTCGGCATCCTCGCCGACGCCGCCCCCTCGCACGACGAACTGGTCTGCGCCCGCCACGACCGCGGCTTCGCCCTGCTGTCGATGCGGTCCCCGTCCATCACCCGTCTCTACCTCCAGGTGCCCGTCGGTACCAAGGCCGAGGAGTGGGCGACGAGGAGATCTGGGCCGAACTGGAGCGGCGCTTCGAGACCGACGGCGACTGGACGCTGGAGCGCGGTCCGATCAGCCAGAAGTCGGTCACCCCCATGCGGTCCTTCGTGCGCGAGCCGATGCGCCACGGCCGGCTCTTCCTCGCCGGCGACGCCGCCCACATCGTGCCGCCCACGGGCGCCAAGGGGCTGAACCTGGCCGCAGGTGACGTCGTGATCTTCGCCCGGGCACTCGTCCACCAGAAGGCGACCGGCTCCCCGGGCCTCCTCGACGCCTGCTCCGCGACCTGCCTGCGCCGGATCTGGCAGGCCGAGCGGTTCTCCTGCGCCATGACGACCCTGCTGCACCTCGCCCGGGACGGCACCGCCTTCGACGCCCGCCTCGAGTTGGCCCGGCTGGAACGCATCGCCTCCACCCGTTCGGCCGAGGCCGACCTCGCCGAGGCCTGCACGGGCTTCCCGCTGGACTGACCGGCCATGTCGCGGCTCGGTAAGGGAATGCCGGCCTCCGTGGCCGGGAATGAGCCCTCCGCGTAGCGTGTTGCGCAGCACGGCGAGGGAAAGATCCTCCCCAGGGACTACGGTCGATCCTTTGCCAGTCCATTACTCTTGAGCCAAGGCCACGCAGGGTGGCCATGGAGGAGTGAAATGAGGAGCAGTAACCCGGTCTTCTCGCGACGGGGGTTCAGCCGCGACAACGGCTACGCCGGCTTCAACACCGCACCGCAGGCCGGGTACGCACAGGGCACCCCCTACGCGCAGAATCCGTACGCGCAGAACCCGTACGCCCAGCAGGACGTGCAGTACGGCGCCCCGCCGCAGGCCCCGGCCACCACCGGCCGGATGACGATGGACGACGTCGTCATGCGTTCGGGCCTCACGCTCGGCACGGTCGCCGTCGGCGCCGTCCTCGCCTGGGTGCTGCTGCCGGTCTCGGCGACCAGCTACGGCCTGGCCTTCGGCGCCGCGATCGTCGCGATGGTCCTGGCGCTGGTGCAGAGCTTCAAGCGCACTCCGGCGCCCGCGCTGATCCTGGGCTACGCCGCCTTCGAGGGCGTCTTCCTCGGCGTCATCAGCGAGATGTACAACAGCCGCTGGAGCGGCGCCCCCTTCCAGGCGGTGCTCGGCACCCTGGCCGTCTCGGCCGCGACCCTGCTGGTCTACAAGGCCGGCTGGATCCGCGTCACCGCGCGCTACGCCCGCATCGGCATGGCCATCGCCATCGCCTTCGTCCTCGTCCTGGCGGTCAACCTGCTGCTGGTCGCGTTCGGCGTCGCCGAGAACGGCGGCCTGCGCAGCTTCGGCCCGCTCGGCGCGATCGTCGGCATCATCGCCATCCTGCTCGGCGCGTTCTTCCTGACGCTCGACTTCAAGCAGATCGAGGACGGCATCGCCTACGGCGCCCCGCGCAACGAGTCCTGGCTCGCCGCGTTCGGCCTCACCCTGACCCTGGTGTGGATCTACGTGGAGATGCTGCGACTGGTGGCGATCTTCAGTAGCAACGACTAGCCGCGCCGGTCGCGCGGAGGGGCCCCGGGGGAACCCGGGGCCCCTCCGGCGTCTCAGAGCAGCTTGCGGGCTGCCCTCCTCAGGTCGTACTCATGGACGATCGCCTTCGCGTGGCCGTACGCGAGGTCGTACTCGTGCCGGAGCCAGCTGACCTTCTCCTCGAAGCGGAACAGGGCGGGGCCTTCTTCTACGGTGCGCAGCCAGTCGGAGACTTCACGACCGGTGCAGTGGGGGATGCGGGCGAGCAGATTGCGGTGGGTCTCCTCGGAGAAGAGTTGGGACATCGGCGCCTCCGAACGCAAAGGGGATGTAAGCCGGTCCTTCACGTCACCGTGCCTGAGCGTTCGCGTATTGGCAACAGTGCGGCGCGTTACGCTCGGCGCGTGGTTGATACGACGCCCTTGACCCGAGCAGTGGATCACTTCGCCGACCGGTTGCGGGCGGCACCCCAGAGTCGGCTCCAGCGGAGCGCCGCCGCGGAGGCGCTGGCCTTGGCCAGGGAGTTGGCACGGTGGGCGCAGCGGGTGGAGGAGCCCGCTGCCGAGCCGCGCGAGATGCCGGACGCGGGGATGTTCGCCGCCGCCGATCAAATCCTGGTGGCCGCACACGACTTGGCCGTGGTGTTGGACAGCGACGACCAGGTCGCCGAGGCGGTGGAGCTGGTGGAGGAGGCGCGGAAGAGGGCGGGGGTGTGAGGCGTGCCGGCGGCTACAGGGACGCTATGACCCTGTCGGCCAGGATGTAGACCATGTCCTCGCCGCACGCGAACGTCAGCGTGTAGGCGCCGGAGATGCCCGAGCCGCCGAGGAGGTACGGGCTCTCGCCCTCGCGCACTGCCGCTGCCAGGCGCTCGGCCGTTTCCCGGTGTCCCGGAGTCATGCACAGGGTCGTGCCGTCGGCGAAGACGTAGACGTCGAGGGTGCCGAGCGGGCCGGGACGGACGTCGGAGAGTTCGACCTGGTCCGCTGCCAGCTGCTCCAGGGCGGTCACCGTGCGCTCGTGGTCGTTGACGGCCGGTGACTGCACCGGGACGAAATCGGGGTGCGAGGGGTGGCGGCGGCGGGCCGCGGCCAGCTCGGGGGACTCCGTGGGGTTACCTCCCTGGACGAAGTCCTTGGAGGAGAACTCGTCGGCCTCGGTGCTCGGCTCGGAGACCGGCTCCAGCGGCTCCAGGCCCGAGAAGTCGGCCTGCCGGGGCAGGAACAGGTCGCCGTCGGACAGGCCCAGCAGGGAAGGCGCGTCGGAGGCGTCACGGGCCTCCTGGGCGGCCCAGAATGCGCGGGCCTCGGCGAGCTCCCGCTCCCGCTCCTCGGCGAGCGCCTCGGCCACGGCCGCGCGTATCTCGTCCGCGTCGGCGGCACGGGCGGCGGGCAGCAGCGCGCCCACGGCGGCAGTCTGGCTCTGGGCGAGCTGGGCCTGCAGCTCCGTGAGCTGACGGCGCAGCTTCAGGACCGTCCGCAGGACGGCGACGCCCACGGCGCCCGTGGCGGCCGTGGTGAGCAGCAAGGCGATCGGCATGGCGCTCACTGACGTACTCCCAGGTTCAAAGTCGACCCCCGACTTCCTACATCAGCTTGAAGGGCGGACTAAGCAGCTGTCAGTGCGTAACGTCACGAATCGGACAGGACTTTGGGTTCGTGGTTTCGCGGGTCACTGCGCTGACCTGCGTTGACCTGCAGCGTTACCCCTGGCGGGGGAGATAGGTCACATCCTGAGGGAGATTGGATCACAAAACGGCCCAGAACCCTGGTGTTTTCCGGGTTCTGGGCCGCTCGATGACCTGCCGTGCCCGGCCGGTCACCGGCCGTCGATCAGCTGAGGCGCTCGATGACCATCGCCATGCCCTGGCCGCCGCCGACGCACATCGTCTCCAGGCCGAACTGCTTGTCGTGCCACTGCAGCGAGTTGATGAGCGTGCCGGTGATCCGGGCGCCGGTCATGCCGAAGGGGTGGCCGACGGCGATGGCGCCGCCGTTGACGTTCAGCTTGTCGATGTCGATGCCGAGGTCGCGGTACGAGGGGATCACCTGGGCGGCGAAGGCCTCGTTGATCTCGACCAGGTCGATGTCGTCGATGGTGAGGCCGGCGCGGCGCAGGGCCTGCTGGCTGGCCTCGACCGGGCCGAGGCCCATGATCTCCGGGGAGAGGCCGGAGACGCCGGTCGCCACGATGCGGGCGAGCGGGGTCAGGCCCAGCTCGCGGGCCTTGGTGTCGCTCATGATGACCACGGCCGCCGCGCCGTCGTTCAGCGGGCAGCAGTTGGCGGCGGTGACGAGGCCGTCGGGGCGGAAGACGGGCTTGAGCCCGGCGACGCCCTCCAGCGTCACGCCGGCGCGCGGGCCGTCGTCCTTGCTGACCACGGTGCCGTCGGGGAGGGTCACCGGGGTGATCTCGCGCTCCCAGAAGCCGTTCTTGATGGCCTCCTCGGCGAGGTTCTGCGAGCGGACGCCGAACTCGTCCATCTCCTGCCGGGTGATGCCCTTCCAGCGGGCCAGGTTCTCGGCGGTCTGGCCCATCGTGATGTACGCGTCGGGGATCAGCCCGTCCTCACGCGGGTCGTGCCACGTGGTGCCCTCCTGCTGGGCGACGGCCGCGGTACGGGCCTCGGCCTCGGCGAACAGCGGGTTGTGCGTGTCCGGGAGGCTGTCGGAGTTGCCCTTGGCGAAGCGGGAGACCGTCTCGACACCCGCCGAGATGAAGACGTCGCCCTCGCCGGCCTTGATGGCGTGCAGTGCCATGCGGGAGGTCTGGAGCGAGGAGGAGCAGTAGCGGGTGACCGTGCAGCCCGGCAGGTGGTCCATGCCCATCTGCACGGCGACGATCCGGCCGAGGTTGTGGCCCTGCTCGCCGCCGGGGAGGCCGCAGCCCAGCATCAGGTCGTCGATGTCCCTGGGGTCCAGCTCGGGGATCTTGGCGAGCGCCGCCTGGATGATGGTCGCGGCCAGGTCGTCGGGGCGCAGGTCCTTGAGGGAACCCTTGCCGGCGCGGCCGATGGGGGAGCGGGCGGTCGAGACGATGACGGCTTCGGGCATCACGACTCCAGAGAAGAAGGGGCGGCGCATCGCGCCTCGTTGAGGGGCGGTGGTCGGGCGACGGGTGGGCATACGGAGGATTGGCAGGACCGCTTGGGAAGTTACCCGGCCGTATGGTTCAGGTCACCGGTGTCGCGGTGTGACTCTGACCGCAATTTACTAAGCGCTTGCTTGGTGTCCCGCGCGTGTCGCTCGGCGGTCGGCCGGAAGGGCGCGGGTCGGCAGGGGTGGCCGTCCCGCGTGCCACCCGTCCCGGTGGATCGAACGGTGAACGCCGAAACCTCACGCCGACGGGCGTGCGGGCTCGGCCTCCGACACCCGTCGCCGGCGCCGCCGCTTCAGCAGCGCCCACGGCCCCCGAGGTCCTGTCGGCATCGCCGCCGTAACCTCCGTACCGGCCTCCGACGCGGCCTCGGCCGCGGCGCGCGCCACCGGCAGGAAGCCCTCGCGGCGGAACACGTCCGGCCGCTCCTCCTCCGCCGGCCACAGCCCCAGCGCCGCGCACACCGTCGGCAGCACCGCCATCGCCGCCGTGGCGTACCCCTCGGCGGAGGGGTGGTAGTTGTCCGGCCCGAACAGCTCCCGGGGGTTCGCCTCGAACTCGGGCCCGAGCAGATCGCCGAGCGACACCGTCCGTCCGCCCTGCTGCACCACCCCGATCGTCTGGGCCGCCGCCAGCTGCCGCGAGGCCCGGCGGGCCAGCCACCGCAGCGGCTGCTGGACCGGCTCGATGGTGCCCAGGTCGGGACAGGTGCCGACGACCACCTCCGCACCGGCCGTGCGCAGCCGTCGTACCGCCGCCGACAGGTGCCGTACCGAACGTGTCGGCGGCATCCGGTGTGTGACGTCGTTCGCGCCGATCATGATCACGCAGATGTCGGGGAGCGGGGACGGGGACGACAGGACCAGTGCCACCTGGCGGTCCAGGTCGTCCGACCGGGCCCCGGGGAGGGCCACGTTCCGCAGCTCCACCGGGCGCTCCGCCACCGCCGCCAGCCCCGACGCCAGCAGCGCCCCCGGTGTCTGGCCCGCCCGGTGCACTCCCTGCCCGGCCGCCGTGGAGTCGCCGAGCATGGTCAGCCTGAGGGGCGGCTCACCGGGAATGTCGTACGCGTGGCCGTACAAGCCGTCGGCCGGCGGCACCCGGCCGCCGCTGCCATTGCCCACATGGCGCCGGGCCAGCCGCACCTCCGCCAGCAGCAGGCCGACGGCGGCCGCCCCGATCAGCCCGACCCCGCCACCGCCGTACGCCGCTCCGGCCGCGATGCGCCGGGCCGCTCTCGCCCTCGACATGCTCGTCATGCGTCGCCGCCACCTCCTCGTAGCCGTACATCCACTCCTTGCCCCGTACGGACCGTTCGCCAATCTCAACGGGGAGTGAACGCCCGTCCCGCGCCACTCCGAGGGCTTTAGGCTGGCGACACCAACTACGACCACTGTTTTTTGCAAGCAACCGGAGACAACGGTGCGATTTCACGACTCGATGATCAGCCTCGTCGGCAACACCCCGCTGGTGCGGCTCAACAACGTGACCAAGGGCATCCAGGCCACCGTCCTGGCCAAGGTGGAGTACTTCAACCCGGGCGGTTCCGTGAAGGACCGCATCGCCCTGCGCATGATCGAGGCCGCCGAGCAGAGCGGGGAGCTGAAGCAGGGCGGCACGATCGTCGAGCCGACCAGTGGGAACACGGGTGTGGGCCTCGCCATCGTGGCCCAGCAGAAGGGCTACAAGTGCATCTTCGTGTGCCCTGACAAGGTGAGCACCGACAAGATCAACGTGTTGCGCGCCTACGGAGCCGAGGTCGTGGTGTGCCCGACCGCGGTGGACCCCGAGCACCCGGACTCGTACTACAACGTCTCCGACCGGCTGGTGCGCGAGACCCCCGGCGCCTGGAAGCCCGACCAGTACTCCAACCCCAACAACCCGCTCTCGCACTATCACTCGACCGGCCCCGAACTGTGGGAGCAGACCGAGGGGAAGATCACCCACTTCGTGGCGGGCGTCGGCACCGGCGGCACCATCTCCGGCACCGGCCGCTACCTGAAGGACGCCAGCGACGGCAAGGTCAAGGTCATCGGCGCCGACCCCGAGGGCTCCGTGTACTCCGGCGGTTCCGGACGGCCCTACCTCGTGGAGGGCGTGGGCGAGGACTTCTGGCCCACCGCCTACGACCGGACCGTCGCCGACGAGATCGTCCCGGTCTCCGACAAGGACTCCTTCCAGATGACCCGCCGGCTGGCCAAGGAGGAGGGCCTGCTGGTGGGCGGCTCCTGCGGCATGGCCGTCGTGGCCGCGCTGCGGGTCGCCGAGCGGCTCGGCCCGGACGACGTCGTGGTCGTCCTGCTGCCGGACAGCGGGCGCGGCTACCTCAGCAAGATCTTCAACGACGAGTGGATGGCCGACTACGGCTTCCTCGAGGACGAGGGCCCCTCCGCCCGCGTCGCCGACGTCCTCAGCGACAAGGAGGGCGGCTCCATCCCGTCGCTGGTGCACATGCACCCGGAGGAGACCGTCGGCCAGGCCATCGAGGTGCTGCGCGAGTACGGCGTCTCGCAGATGCCGGTCGTCAAGCCGGGCGCCGGTCACCCGGACGTGATGGCCGCCGAGGTCGTCGGGTCCGTCGTGGAGCGGGAGTTGCTGGACGCCCTGTTCTCCAAGCGGGCCTCGCTCGACGACCCGCTGGAGAAGCACATGTGCTCCCCGCTGCCCCAGGTCGGCTCCGGCGAGCCGGTCGGCGACCTGATGCAGGTGCTGGGCTCGGCGGACGCGGCGATCGTCCTGGTCGAGGGCAAGCCGACCGGAGTGGTCAGCCGCCAGGACCTGCTGGCCTTCCTGGCCAAGGGCGGGAACAAGTAGGAAACCTGCGGTGAACTGCCCGTAGCGGCGGCGAACTTGCGGTGACCTCGACGGATCGAGCCGTTCCGGAAGTGGTACGAGCGTGTCACGTGCGCGCAGCACCCGCTTAACACGGGTACGGCACATTGGTGGGTGTCGGCAGGGCGGGAGCGGCTCCCCGCCCCAGCCGGCGCCGAACGGCGCCAAGGACCTCCGGAGCGGCTCCCGGACCTCCATGGACGCCACGGACGCGCAAGCCCGGCCCTGACCCGGCCCGCGTCCTTCGCGGGGACCGCCGTCGTCCCGCCCCCCGGCAACGGGGGTGCGGCGGTCCCCGCGCAATGCCTCCCAGCCGACCTGCGGTCGCGGTGACTTCGGCACCGCCGGTCACGGCCGTCGTGGCCGAGCGCCGTCGCGGCGGCAGGGGTCAGCGGGCGTCGGTTGTCGCCCAACGCCACGAAGCCGGCCGTCACCCACCTCTCGCGGTCCCTGCGCACCGAGCGAGGTGGGGCCGCGGGACGTGCGGGTCACCGACATCGAGCCGGGGCTCACGGAGACCGAGCTGAAGACGCACGTCGGCAGCGCCGAGCTGTCCGGGCAGCTGGACGGCATGTTCGAGGCGATCGGGGGCCTGACGGCGGCGGAGGTCGCGAATGCCGTCGCCTACGCCACCGGCCGCCCCAGGCGCGTCCATCTGCGCCAGATCATGGTCCTGCCGACCTTGAAGGCGTGAGCCGGGCGGGCCGCTCAATCCTGCCGGGAGGACCGGTCCCGGCGCCCGGTGACGATCTCGGGGTTGAGCCGCACGGCCTGGGCCGCGTTGACGCCGACGATGCCGACCCAGGCGGCCACCATCCCGGACATCCCGGCGAGGGCGCCGCCGATCGCGGACAGCGGGATCGCCGAAATCAGGGAGACGATGGCGAAGCCGAAGCGTTCGGCCCAGCTGTCGGCCCCCTTCCGCCGCCGGGCGCCGCGCGCGTCCGCCATCCGCTGCTCGGCCAGGTGCCGCCGCACCCGCCGGTCCACCGTGTCGTCGATGCGCTGCTCGACCTTCTCCAGGAAGGAATCGACGAGCGCGGAGTCGTACTCCTCGCCCAGTTCCCTGCGTGCCCGTACGGTGGCGTCCAGATCCTTCTTGAGGTCGACGTCCCGTGAGTCCAGTGCGCTCATGCGCTTCACCCTAGGGAGCGGTCGCGCCCGCCGCACTGGGGACAACCCCCCTCTTCGCCCCGGCGCCGGTACCGCTTCTCGATCGACGCCCGGCGGCTGCTTCACCAGCCCGTGCGGCGCCGTCGGGAAGCGCTTGTGGACCCGTCGAACCGCATCATGAGATGTCCCTTGCCCGACTGCATAATGTCATGCAGAGTTCTTGGTGTCTGAATAGGTTGTCGCTGCTCGGGTGTCGGCCCGAGGTGACGACGACCGCGGAGCAAGACCGGATGGCCGGTTCGAGGGGAGTTTGGGCTTGATGTCGTCTCGCGTCATGGACGCACCGGAGTCCGTGCGGTCCGCGACCGTGGTCCTCGACGGGACCGGACTCGGCGTCGAGGACGTCGTACGGCTCGCCGACGGGGACGCCCGGCCGGTCCCGGAGGCCGACGCGATGCGGCGGGCGGAGGAGTCCTGGAACGCCGCCCGGCAGATCGCGGCGACCGGGCGCGTCTACGGCCGCTCCACCGGCGTCGGCGCGAACCGGAACGACGACGTGCCCACCGAGGCCGCCGCCGGACACGGTCTGCGCCTGCTGCGCAGCCACGCCGGTGCCATCGGCGAGGAACTCCCCGCCCGGCAGGTGCGCGCGATGCTCGCCATACGGGCCAACCAACTGCTGGCCGGTGGCGCCGGGCTGCGGCCCAGCGTGGTCACCGCCCTGTGCGAGGCGCTGGGTGGCGGCGCCCATCCGGTCGTCAACGAGTTCGGCTCCGTCGGCACCGGGGACATCGCGGCGCTGGCCCAGGTGGGGCTCGCGCTGGCCGGGGAGCAGCCGTGGCGGGGAGCGGGCGCGCCCGAGCCGCAGCCCCTCGACAACAACGACGCCCTCGCCCTGATCAGCAGCAACGCCCTCGCCCTCGGCCAGTCCGCGCTCGCCCTGCACGAACTGCGCGGGCTGATCGGCGCCACCCAGGTGGTCGCGGCGCTGTCCCTGCTCGCCGTCGACGGCTCCCACGAGGCGTACGCCGCGCCCGTGCACGCCGCCCGCCCGCACCGCGGGAGCACCGAAGCGGCCCGGCGGATGCGGGAGCTGATCGGCGCCGCGGACCGGCCGACCCCGCCGCTGGGCCGGATCCAGGACCCGTACGGCTTCCGCTGCCTGCCCCAGATCCACGGCCCCGCGCTCGACGCGGCGGACGCCCTCGAGCAGGTCCTGGCCGTGGAGATCAACGCGGCGGCCGAGAACCCGCTCATCGCGCCCGAGGACCTGGCCGCCTACCACCACGGCGGCTTCTACCAGGCCCAACTTGCCCTCGCCCTGGACCACTTCCGACTCGCGGTGACCCAGGTGGCCCGTCTGTCCACGTCCCGCCTGTCCACCCTCAACGAGCCCGCCTACACCCGTCTGCGCCCCTTCCTCGCCGACCACGAACCGGCCGCCTCGGGCGTGATGATCCTGGAGTACGCGGCCGGAGCCGCCCTCGGCGATCTGCGGGCCTTCTCCGCCCCCGCGTCGCTCGGACACGCTGTACTCTCCCGGGGCGTCGAGGAACAGGCGAGTTTCGCCTCGCTCGCCGCGCGTCAAACGCTGCGCGCGTGCGGTGCGTACCGTCTGGTGGTCGGCTGCGAACTCGTCGCCGCCGTCCGGGCGCTGCGCCAGCGCGACCTGAGGCCCGACCCGGGGCTCGGGGCCGGACGGGCGTTCGCGCTCGCCGAGTCGGTCCTCGACCACGACCTGGCCGACCGGCCGCTCACGGACGACGTGACGGCGGCGGCCGCACTGCTCGACCGGTTCACGGACATCTGGAGGGGGAGCACGTCATGAGCGTGGACAGGAGTACGGCTGCGACATCCGGTGCGACGGACAGTCCGGCCACGCGGCTGCAGGCCCTCTTCGAGGGGCACCGGCTCACGCCCACCCAGCGCCGCATCGCGCACAGCATGGTGCGGCGGGCCGCCGACGTGCCCTTCCTGTCCAGCGTGGAGCTGGCCGAGCTGGCCGGGGTCAGCCAGCCCTCGGTGACCCGGTTCGCGGTCGCCCTCGGCTTCGACGGCTACCCCGCCCTGCGCAAGCACCTGCGCGAGGTCGTGCCCGCCGAACCGGCCGCCGAGGCGGGCTCGTACAACGAGTACCAGCAGGCCGTCGAGGCCGAGATCGAGAACCTGAAGCACCTCGCGGAGCTGCTCGCCGACCCGCGCCCGGTGCAGAAGGCCGGCCGGATCCTGGCCGCCTCCCGCCCGCTGCCGGTGCTCGGCCTGCGCGCCGCCGCCTCCCAGGCGTACGGCTTCGCGTACTTCGCCGCCAAGGTCCACCCGGACGTCCGGCTGCTCAACGAGGGCGGCACGATGATCCACGACCGCATCGACGCGGCCGTCCGCGCGGGCGCCACGGCCCTGCTGTGCTTCGCGCTGCCCCGGCACCCGCGCGAGGTCGTCGACACCCTCGCCTACGCCAAGGAGGCCGGCCTGACCGTCGTCACGGTCGCCGACTCCGCCTTCGCGCCGGTCGCCAACTACTCCGACCTGCTGCTGCCCGCCGCCGTCGGCACCGGGCTCGCCTTTGACACCGCGTGCGCGCCGATGCTGCTCGGGCGGGTACTGCTGGAGGCACTCTGCGACGACCTGCCCGAGGCCCAGGCCCGGTTGGAGGAGTTCGACGCGAACGCGGCCGCCCGGGGGCTGTTCGTCGAGTGAGCTGCCGCGTTCTCAGACTCGTCTCACCTTCTGCCGCTAGCTTCGTGAGGAGACGCAGGCGCTGTGTGGAAACGTGACACGGGAGGCTGACGTGGCGCGCGGAGAACGCGGAGGACAGGGGCTGGCCCGGGTGGCCGTCGTCGTACGGGCCGGGGCCGCACCGCTGTGGTGGTTCGGGGTGTTCGGTGCCGGGATCGGTGCCCTGGTGCCCGGGGTGACCGGGCGCCGGATCGGGGTCATGGCGGGGGCCGCGCTGTTCCTTCTGGCCGCGGCCGTCGTGGCACTGGTACGGCGGAAGCGGTACGCCGCCCTCGTTCGCGGGGCGGCCCGCGCGGGCAGGTACGACGTGCTGCAGGACCGGGCGGTGACGGTGCGCAGCTGGCGCCGCGGACACCGCTGGTGGCTCCTGCTGGCCTTCGCCGTCGCCCTCGGCAGCTCCTTCGCGGTGCCCGCGGCCGGGGGCATGCTGCTGGCCGGGGCCGGCACCGGGCTGCGGCTGAAGGCCGCCTGGCTCGGACGGCGCGAGCGGGCCGGGGACACGCTGCTGTGGGTGCGCGTCGACTGGCTCGACAAGCGGGGCGGAAGCCCTGCGGGCAAGGCCGTGAAGGGCCTGCGGGGTACGGGCATCGCGGCCGGCGACGCGGCCCCGGGCGGGGCCCGCCGCCGTACCGCGGCGCTCGTGTGATCGAGAGCTAGACCTCCAGGTCCTCCTCGATCCTCCTCAGCTGGTGCCGGGCCATCGCCAGGTTGGCCCGGGAGGCGTCCAGGACGAGGTAGAGGAAGAGACCGTTGCCGCCGCGGCCCTTGAGCAGGCGGATCAGGTGGTACTGGTCCGACAGAGTGATCAGGATGTCGTCGATCTCGGCCTTGAGGCCCAGATGTTCCATCGTGCGCATCTTGGCGCGGATCACGTCCGTGTTGCCCGCGGCGGCCACGTTCAGGTCGAAGCTCTTGCTGCCGCCCATCGTGCCCAGCGCCATGCCGCTGGTGTAGTCGACGAGGGCGACGCCGGTGGCGCCCTCGATGGAGGTCAGCGCCTCTTTCAGAGCGGTTTCGGTGTTGGCCATGGTGGTCCTCTCAGCTGTCGGTTGCGGTGCGCGCTTCGGTGGCCGTGGTGCGTGGCGCGCGCGTGGGTCGGGTACGTGGTGCGGGTGTGGTTCTGGCGGTGGGCCGGGTGGCTGCCGCCGCGGCCTCGGCGGCGTCGAGCAGCTCCCCGATGCGGGCGCCGGCCCGGCGGCCCTCCAGATGCAGCCGGCCGACGTTGACCCGGTCCTGGGTGAGCAGGGTCAGCACGGCGGTGCGGCCGGCCGCGTAGGTGGCGATGTAGCCGTGTTCGCCACGGACCAGCAGCTCCCGGAAGCCGCCGTGCCCGGTGGCGTCGGCGACCCGTACGGCCACGCCGAGCGCGGCCGCGGTGAGCGCCGCGAGGCCCTCCGGGTCGACACCGGGGGTGTCGTGGGCGACGACGAGACCGTCGACGCCGGCCGCGAGCGCGCCGGTGAGCTGCGGGACACGGGTCCGCAGCCGGCGCAGCTCGTCCACGACGGCCTCCAGGTCCTGTTCGGGCACCATCAGCTCTCTCCTCTCGGCGGGGCGGTGCCGTTCAAAGCGCCTCCAGCGCATCCCTGAGCCTCTTCAGCAGCGCGATGTCGGGGTCGGTGACCGTGAGCGGGGGAGTCGGGAGACTCGGCGGTGGAGCGGGGGCCGTGGGCACCGGCCGGACGAGTCCGGCCGCCGCGAGCCGGCGTACGTCCACCAGCGTGTGGAACGCCTGCCTGCCCAGGTTGCGGGCGATCTGCGAAGCCGAGCGGACGCCGTCCACCCGGTCCAGGACCGCCCGCTGGCGGGGAGTGACCGGCGCCGCCGCGGCCGCGTCGGCGCGGATCAGCGGGGCGCTGTCGGCCGCCGGGTCCGGCCACAGGCGGTGCAGCAGCAGACGCCGGCGCAGGGTCTCGCGTTCCAGCGCGATGACCGGAACCGAGGGCAGCGGCCCGAGGCGGGGTTCGCTGTCGTAGCGGAAGCGGCCCGGGGTGCTGCTCGGGGACAACGCGAAGTATCCCGCGTCGTACAGCGCGTCCAGGTGGCACAGCTCCAGGGCGCCCTCGGGCAGCAGCCCGGCATCCAGCAGCCGGTGGGCCGCCCCCCTCGTGTCGCCGGCCTGCTCGGCGGCCCGTTGCCAGGCGGCACCGGCGAGGGTGCCGTGGGCCGTGAGGAGCACCTCGAGACCGGGGGCGTGGGGGCTCTCGGCGTGCACCACCCGGCCCTCGGCGAGGTGCAGGGTGCCGTGCTCCCGGACGAGGACGCCGGTGGCCTGTTCCTCGGCGAGCCGCCGGAGCATCGGCGACAGCGCGCCCGCCGTACGCTCCTGTGCGGCGGTTCTGTCCCGCACCGGTAGCGGCGGCGGTGTACCGACCATGGTCATCCCAGCACCAGCCGGGCGGCCATCTCACCGAGCCGGATCCGGGCGAGGGCGAGGTTGCCCTCCTCGCGGCCGAGCCACAGGTGCAGGAACACGCTGCTGTCGAAGGACGTGTCCACGAACCGCAGCAGGTGGTAGCTGTCGCGGTTGCTGACGATCACGTCCTCGACGGGCGGCCGTCCGTCCTCGCCGTCGCCGGCCGCGAAGGCGCCGTGCTCGGCGGCCAGCCGGGCCAGTTCGGCGGCCTCGGCCGCGGTGGTCTCGTGGTCACCGCCGGGGGCCTCCCCGACGGTGCCCAGAGCCAGTCCGCTCGTCCAGTCCACCAGCGCGGCCCCCCGGGCACCGGGCAGTCGCATCGCTTCCAGTAAGCACTCGTCGATTCCGGGCACGCCGGCTCCCCTCCCGCCTGTACTCCGGTTGAGTGACAGTGACACTACGCAACGTGTGCGCGAAGGGTGAGCGCTTTGGCATTTTCCAGTGGAACGTGCTCCCGGCGTACTAGTGTTGGCCAACTGGCGACTGTCCAACGGCAGTTAAACCATTTGTTCGAGACGCGCTCGGGGTGTGTCAACGGCTCCCGGGCACGTGGAGGGTGGTGAGCGCGGACGCGTGCGCCCCGCCGGACTCGGCCACGACCTCCGGCACCGTCTGGGGCTCCCGTACGGTCGCGAAGGCCACACCGCCCGTCCCGTCCGGCGCGAAGCCGTAGATCCCCGGCCGGACGAGGGAGTTGTAGGCGTAGTGGTGGGCGAAGTAGTACGCGCCCGTGTCCAGCGCCGCCGCGTAGTCGCCCTGTTCCAGCAGCGGCAGGGTGCGCCCCTCGGCGAGCAGATCGCCCGAGAAGCAGGCCGGCCCCGCCACGTCCTGCACCACCTCGGGGCCCGGCTTGGGGCGCCCCTTCGCGTCGTAGGCGGCGATCCGCAACGGCCACGCCCCCGGCGCGTACACGGTCCGCGTGGCCACCTGCACGCCCGCGTGCGTCACCGCGATCCGCCGCCCGCCGGAGCTCTTGGCGTACTCCACCCGCGCCACCACCGTGCCGTGCTTGGCCAGCAGCGACCGCCCGAACTCCGTCACCAGCCCGTACCGCCCGTCGAACAGCCCCGGCACCTCCCGCGCCAGCAGCCGCGCGTACTGCGCGTAGGTCGGGGCCGTCCCTTCCGCGGCGAAGTTGACCGGCAGTCCGCCGCCGATGTCGAGCGTGTCGATCTGCGGCCGCCCGATCCGCGCGTTGATCTCCTCCGCCAGCGCGTACGTCTCCGCCACGCCCCGCGCCATCAGTGACAGCGGGATGCCCTGCGAACCCGTGTGCGCGTGCAGCCGCGTCAGCCACGGCCGGTCCGCGTAGGCCCGGACGACCCACTCCCGGGCGCCCTCGTCGCGCAGTGCCACGCCGAACTTGGAGGTCTCCGTCGCCGTCGAGGTCGCCCCGATGGTGCCCGCGCCGACCTGCGGGTTGACCCGGATGCCCAGCGGCGACCGGGTGGCCGCCACGGGGGCGCCTCCGATGCCTTTCGGACCATGGGCGAGGACCAGCGCGTCGAGCCGGTCCAGCTCCTGCGGGTTGTCCGCGTTGACGGCGATGCCCAGCGTGAGCGCCTCGCGCAGTTCGGCCGGCGTCTTGGCGGGCGAGTCGAGCACCGTCCGGTCCGGCGGCAGCCCCGCCGCCCGCGCCAGCGCCAGTTCGCCCGGGCTGGCCACCTCCGCCCCGATGCCCTCCTCGTGCAGCAGCCTCAGCACCGGGACCAGCGGGGTCGCCTTCACCGCGAAGGCATGCAGTACCGGCGTGCCCGGCGCCACGACCGCGTCGAACGCCGCCCGCAGGGCCGCCGCCGACTCCCGGATGCCGGTGACGTCCAGCAGTCCCACCACGGCCGCGTCCGGCCCGAGCAGCCCCTGCTCCACGGCGCCGCACACCGCCTCGTTCCGCCGGGCGGCCCGCTCCCGGGCCTCGCTGTCGGTGTCGTGCTCCACGACCTCTCCCCTCCTCTCGGCCTTCAGGTACTTCCAGCCAAACATCCGGGACGCGCGGACGCGGCCGCCCGGATGTATTGACTAGCTCTATTCAGACAGACAGGATGTGAATAGAGAGAGCAACAGGAGGAGGCAGACGATGTCGGGACCCCGCCCCGTACGAGCACCGCGCGGCACGGAACTGAGCACCCTGGGATGGCAGCAGGAAGCCGCCCTGCGGATGCTGCAGAACAACCTCGACCCCGAGGTGGCCGAGCACCCCGACAAGCTCGTCGTCTACGGCGGCACCGGCAAGGCCGCCCGTGACTGGCGCTCCTTCGACGCGATGGTGCGCACGCTGCGGACCCTCAAGCAGGACGAGACCATGCTGGTCCAGTCCGGCCGTCCGGTCGGCGTGATGCAGACCCACGAGTGGGCCCCGCGCGTCCTCATCGCCAACTCCAACCTCGTCGGCGACTGGGCCAACTGGGAGGAGTTCCGCCGTCTGGAGGCCCTCGGCCTGACCATGTACGGCCAGATGACGGCCGGCTCCTGGATCTACATCGGCACCCAGGGCATCCTCCAGGGCACCTACGAGACCTTCGCCGCCGTTGCCGCGAAGAAGTTCAACGGCACCCTCGCCGGGACCATCACCCTGACCGCCGGCCTCGGCGGCATGGGCGGCGCCCAGCCCCTCGCCGTCACCATGAACGACGGCGTCGCCATCTGTGTCGACTGCGACCCGCGCGCCATCGAGCGCCGCATCGAGCACCGGTACCTCGATGTGAAGGCCGACTCCCTCGACCACGCGCTGCAGCTGGCCGTGGAGGCCCGGGACGCCCGTCGCCCGCTGTCCATCGGCGTCCTCGGCAACGCGGCCGAGCTGGTCCCGCAGCTGCTCGCGATGAACGCCCCCATCGACATCGTCACCGACCAGACCTCCGCCCACGACCCGCTGGCCTACCTGCCGGTGGGCGTGGCCTTCGAGGACATGGCCGACGCGGCCGCCAAGGACCCGGCCGGCTTCACCGCCCGCGCCCGCGAGTCCATGGCGAAGCACGTCGAGGCCATGGTCGGCTTCATGGACGCCGGCGCCGAGGTCTTCGACTACGGCAACTCCATCCGCGGCGAGGCCCGGCTGGCCGGGTACGACCGCGCCTTCGCCTTCCCCGGCTTCGTCCCGGCGTACATCCGGCCCCTCTTCTGCGAGGGCAAGGGCCCGTTCCGCTGGGCGGCCCTGTCCGGCGACCCCGCCGACATCGCCAAGACCGACAAGGCCATCCTCGACCTCTTCCCGGAGAACGAGTCCCTGGCCCGCTGGATCAAGATGGCCGGTGAGCGCGTCCACTTCCAGGGCCTGCCCGCCCGCATCTGCTGGCTCGGCTACGGCGAGCGCGACAAGGCCGGCGAGCGCTTCAACGACATGGTGGCCTCCGGCGAGCTCGCGGCTCCGCTGGCCATCGGCCGCGACCACCTGGACTGCGGCTCCGTCGCCTCCCCGTACCGCGAGACCGAGGCCATGCTCGACGGCTCCGACGCCATCGCCGACTGGCCGTTGCTGAACGCCATGGTCAACGTGGCCTCCGGTGCGTCGTGGGTGTCCCTTCACCACGGTGGTGGCGTGGGCATGGGGCGCTCCATCCACGCCGGCCAGGTCACCGTGGCCGACGGCACCAAGCTCGGCGGCGAGAAGATCCGCCGGGTGCTCACCAATGACCCCGGCATGGGCGTCATCCGGCACGTGGACGCGGGCTACGACATCGCCGAGTCCGTCGCGCAGGAGCGCGGAGTGCGGGTGCCGATGCGCGAGGGTGACGAGGCGTGAGTGAGGTCCAGGGAGGGCACGGCAACTCTCCGGCGGGGGCCGAGGCCTCGTCGCCGGGTGCGGGTTCGGCCGTGCCCGCCTTCCCCCGGGCTCTCGGCTCCGCTCGAGCAGGGGGGACCCCCGACGACCTGTGGAACGACTGCCCACAGCCGGTGCGGTCCGCGGGTTCGGGTGATGCGCCACAGCCTGGTGCCTCCTTCCAGGAGATGTGGCGGGAACTGCTCCCCATCGGCCGGCACCCCGACTCGCGCGGCTACCGCCGTTTCGCCTGGACCGGGGCCGACGCCGAGTGCCGGGCCTGGTTCCAGGAGCAGGCCGAGGCCCGGGGGCTCGCCTACGAGGTCGACCGCAACGGGAACCAGTGGGCCTGGCTCGGGGATCCGGCCGCCGGGGACGCCGTCGTCACCGGGTCGCATCTGGACTCGGTGCCGGACGGCGGCGCCTTCGACGGGCCCCTCGGTGTGGTCTCCTCCTTCGCCGCCCTGGACGAACTGCGCGGGCGGGGAGCGCGGTTCACCAAGCCCCTGGCCATCGTCAACTTCGGTGACGAGGAGGGCGCCCGGTTCGGGCTCGCCTGTGTCGGCTCCCGGCTCACCGCCGGGCAGCTGACCGTCGAGCAGGCCCACCGGCTCACCGACGGCGGGGGCATCAGCCTTCCGCGGGCCATGGAGGCCGCCGGCCACGACCCCGACGGCATCGGGGCCGACCCGGAGCGGCTGGCCCGTATCGGCGCCTTCGTCGAACTGCACGTCGAGCAGGGCCGCGCGCTGGACCTGTCCGGTGACCGGGTCGGCATCGCCAGTGCCATCTGGCCGCACGGCCGCTGGCGCTTCGACTTCCGCGGCGAGGCCAACCACGCGGGCACCACCCGCCTGGTCGACCGGCGCGACCCGATGCTGTCCTACGCCGAGACCGTGCTCGCGGCCCGCCGGGAGGCCGAACTGGCCGGTGCTGTCGCCACCTTCGGCAAGATCTCCGTCGAGCCCAACGGCGTCAACGCCATCCCTTCCCTGGTGCGCGGCTGGCTCGACTCCCGCGCCGCCGACCAGGAGACCCTGGACACCGTCGTCACCGGCGTGGAGAAGGCCGCGCGCGAGTACGCGGCCGCGCACGGGGTCGACCTGGACGTCGTCCGGGAGTCCTTCACCCCGGTGGTCGAGTTCGACCACGCGCTGCGCGACGAACTCGGCCGCATCCTGGGCCGGGACACCGGGCTGAAGGTGCCCGTCCTGGGGACCGGCGCCGGACACGACGCCGGAATCCTCTCCGGGCGCGTTCCGACCGCCATGCTGTTCGTGCGCAACCCCACCGGCGTCTCGCACTCCCCGGCCGAGTTCGCGGCCGAGGACGACTGCGTGGCCGGGGTGAGCGCGCTCGCCGACGTACTGGAAGGACTGGCCTGCAGGTGACCACACGGACCTACTGGTTGGAACACGCCTGGCTCGGCACCAACGTCGAGCCGGGCGTGGCCGTCACGGCGTCGGTCAGCGGCTCCGCCGCGGGGCTGGACGGCCGTATCACCGCCGTCCGCACCGGTGTACCCACCCCGCCGCCCGGCGCCGAGATCCTGCGCGGCCTGACGCTGCCCGGTCTGGCGAACGCCCACTCCCACGCCTTCCACCGGGCGCTGCGCGGCACGGTCCAGGTGGGCAGCGGCACCTTCTGGACCTGGCGCGAGGTGATGTACTCCGTCGCCGACCACCTGACCCCGCAGACCTACCACGCGCTCGCCCGCGCGGTGTACGCCGAGATGGCGCTGGCCGGCATCACCTGCGTCGGCGAGTTCCACTACGTGCACCACGCGCCCGGCGGCACCCCCTACGCCGACCCCAACGCGATGGGCGAGGCGCTGATCGCGGCCGCCGCCGAAGCCGGTATCCGCATCACCCTCCTGGACACCGCCTACCTCTCCTCCGCCATCTCGAACAAGCACGGTGGCGAGCCGCCCAACGCCCACCAGCTGCGCTTCTCCGACGGCAGCGCGGAGGCCTGGGCCGAACGCTGTGCCGTTCTCAAGGAGCGGGACCACGCGCGGATCGGGGCGGCGATTCACTCCGTGCGCGCCGTGCCCGCGGACCAGTTGGCGACCGTGGCGCGGTGGGCCGAGGAGCGGCGGGCCCCGCTGCATGTGCACCTGTCGGAGCAGACCGCCGAGAACGACGCCTGCCAGGCCGCGCACGGCTGCACCCCCACCCGGCTGCTCGCCGACCACGGCGTCCTCGGGCCGCGCACCACCGGGGTGCACAACACCCACCTCACCGACGACGACATCGCGCTGCTCGGCGGCTCGGGCACCGGCACCTGCATGTGCCCGACGACCGAGCGCGACCTGGCGGACGGCATCGGCCCGGCCGTCGCCCTGCAGCGGGCGGGCTCCCCGCTCTCCCTCGGCTCCGACAGCCACGCCGTCGTCGACCTGCTCGAGGAGGCACGCGCGATGGAGCTGAACGAGCGGCTGCGCACCCGCACCCGGGGCCACTGGACGGCCGCCGCCCTGCTGCGCGCGGCGTCGGCGGACGGCCACGCGGCACTGGGCTGGCAGGACGCGGGCAGCCTGGAGGAGGGTGCGCTCGCCGACTTCACGACGATCGCCCTGGACTCCGTCAGGACGGCGGGGCCGCTGCCGCGGCTCGGCGCCGAGACAGCCGTATTCGCCGCGTCCGCCGCGGACGTACGCCACACCGTCGTGGGCGGCCGTCATGTCGTACGAGACGGTGTCCATGCCCTCGTGCAGGACGTGCCGTCGGCGCTGGCGGACGCCATCGAGGCCCTGCGAGGCTGAAACCGATCGTCACCCCTGAGGACACCATGAGCAGCAGCACCGTCATCACCAACATCGCCACGCTGGTCACCAACGACCCCTCCCACGGAGGGAGGTCCCCCCGCTCGAGCACATGCGAGAGCGGGGGAGGCTCCCCCCTCGGTCTGATCCAGGACGCGGCCGTCGTCATCGACGGCGGACGCATCGCGTGGACCGGTGAATCCAGCAAAGCACCCGCCACTGACAACCGGGTCGACGCGGGCGGCCGGACGGTGCTGCCGGGCTTCGTGGACTCCCACTCCCACCTGGTCTTCGCCGGTGACCGCACCCAGGAGTTCAACGCCCGCATGTCGGGCCGCTCCTACAGCGCGGGCGGCATCCGCACCACGGTCGCGGCCACCCGCGCCGCCACCGACGCGGAACTGGAGCAGAACCTCACCCGGTACCTGGCGGAGGCCCTCCGCCAGGGCACCACCACCCTCGAGACGAAGTCGGGCTACGGCCTCACCGTCGAGGACGAGTCCCGGGCCCTGCGCATCGCGGCCCGCCACACCGACGAGGTGACGTACCTCGGCGCCCACATCGTCCCGCCCGACTACGCCGACGACCCGGCGGCCTACGTCGCCCTGGTCACCGGCGAGATGCTGGACGCCTGCGCGCCCCACGCCCGCTGGATCGACGTCTTCTGCGAGAAGGGCGCCTTCGACGGCGATCAGGCCCGGGCGATCCTCACCGCGGGCCGGGCCAAGGGCCTGCACCTCCGCGTCCACGCCAACCAGCTCTCCTACGGGCCCGGCGTCCAGCTGGCCGTCGAGCTGGACGCGGCGAGCGCCGACCACTGCACCCATCTCACGGACGCGGACGTGGACGCCCTCGCGCACGGCGACACGGTCGCCACCCTGCTGCCCGGCGCCGAGTTCTCCACCCGCGCCGAGTGGCCGGACGCCCGCCGCCTCCTGGACGCGGGCGCGACGGTCGCCCTGTCCACGGACTGCAACCCCGGCTCGTCCTTCACCTCCTCGGTGCCCTTCTGCATCGCCCTGGCCGTGCGGGACATGCGCATGACGCCCGACGAGGCGGTCTGGGCCGCCACGGCGGGCGGTGCGGCGGCCCTCCGCCGCACCGACATCGGCCACCTCACCCCCGGTGCTCACGCCGACCTGACGCTGCTGGACGCCCCCAGCCACGTCCACTTGGCGTACCGGCCGGGGGTTCCGCTGGTCAGCGGGGTCTGGCGCAGGGGCGAGCGGGTCGTGTGACCGGGCGGCCCGGGGCCGTGTTCAGGCGGCCCCGGCCCGCCACCGCTGCCCCGAGCCCCCGTTCAACGGCTCCAGCGCCACCCCGTCACCACCGTCCGGTGTCACCGCCGTCTCGATGGCGATCGCCGGGCGGATCGTGCCGTCGGGGTCCACGGTGAAGCGGAGGTTCTGGCCGTTGCGACCGTAGACCGAGTCGCAGTCCCAGATGCCCACGCCCCGGTCGGTCGAGCCGCGGCTGTCCAGGCAGTAGTCGGAGTCGGCGGCCGAGCGCAGCACGCCCAGGCCGGCGTCGACGCGCCAGCGCTGGGTGGCCGAGGAGTCGCAGGGCGCCGTGATGACGTCGTTGCCCTGCGACAGGTCGCCGTCACTGATGTCCAGACAGCGGCCCGTGGCGAGGTTTACCACCTGGGCGTAGGCGCTGCCCGGCGGTGAGAACGTGGGGGACGGGCTCGGTGTGCGGCGGGGCGGCGGGGGCGTGGTCGGGCGGTGGGTAGTCCTGGCGGGCGAGGGCGACTTGGTCGTGCGGGAAGGAGTCGGGGAGGGAGAGGGGGAGGAGGACGCGGAGACCGTTGCCGTCACCGTCACCGGTGGGGGCGTGGGCGTCGCCGCCGCCGGTGGCCGGTCGGGTGCGTCCGGCGAGGTCAGGAGGAACACCAGCAGCGGGGCCAGGGCCACGCCCAGGGCAGCCGAGGCCAGCACGTAACGGCGCTGCGCCGGCCGGTTCCTGGTCAGCTGAGGCGCTGTGGGGACCGGGACCGGCTCGGCCTGGCGTATGTACGACGTTCCGCCCCAGGGCAGCAGGCCCTCCGCCAGCGCCTGCCTCGGGGTGTCCCGCAGGGCGGTCAGGTTCTCGAACGCGGCCGTGCAGTGCGGGCATTGGGCCCTGTGGGCGTCCAGGTCGGCGCTGCGGCGGGGACCGTCCTGCCGTACCGCCTCCTCGATCAGACGGCGGAAGTCGGCGCAGCGCGGGTCGTCGGAGGCGGCCAGACGGTGTCTCAGGCACGCCTGCGCCAGGGCCTTCAGTGCCTGCGGGATGCCGTGGGAGACGTCCGCGCGGCTCAGGCCGAGGAAGGCGGCGGTGCGCTCCATGGGCTCCTCTTCGAGGACGCCGTACCAGATCAGGCCCTGGGTGCGGGAGGAGAGCGTGTGGAACGCCGGCAGCAGGGGAGGGGTCGGGCCCTCGGGCAGACCACTGGAGTTCAGCACCAGCAGGAGCGCGGGGTCCACACCCGCGGAGCGCTCGTCCACCGCCCACGCGGCCGCCAGCCGTGCGGTCAGGAGCAGGAGATGGTGGCGCAGCGGGACGTTCGGCTCCCGGCCGCGGGCCGTTTCGCGGGCCGCCGTGGTGAAGGCCTCCGCCGCCAGCCGGCGTGCGGCGGACTCGCTCGCGGCGCACAGACGGGCGTAGGCGAGGACCGCCGGGTGGTGCCGGCGGCGCAGCTCCTGCAGTGCCGGGTAGGCCGTCGAGGTGGGGGCGCGCAGCAGTTCCGTCAGCCGTGTGTCCGGCGTGTCCGCGTGTCCGTCGCCCGCATCGGCCCGGTCGCCACCCTGAGCCATCCAGCACCCTCCGTCCCCAAGACCTCTGACGTACCAGCAGGTTCGGGGGCCCATCGTGATGCAGGGGGCGGGTCCGGGAAAGAGGTTACCCAGGGTAACCGCATAACGGTTCGCGTCACGGCCGGCAGAAAGGTTCGCGCCCCGGCCGCATGACGGCCGGCACCCCGGGTACCGTCCACCCGGGGTATTGCGGCCCGCACACGACGAAGCGGCCCGGCACCGTCGGCCGAGCCGCCTCACGCGCGCACCCGGAGGTCACTCCTCCAGTGTCAGCCCCTTGCGCAACCGCACCAGCGTGCGCGAGAGCAGCCGGGACACGTGCATCTGGGAGATGCCGAGTTCCTCGCCGATCTCCGACTGTGTCATGCCCGCGACGAAGCGAAGGGAGAGAATCTTCCGGTCCCGGGACGGGAGTTCGGCGATCAGGGGCTTCAACGACTCGACGTACTCGATGCCTTCGAGCCCGTGATCCTCGTACCCGATGCGGTCCGCCAGCGCACCCTCGGAGTCATCCTCCTCGGGCTGGGCGTCCAGGGAGGAGGCGGTGTAGGCGTTCGAGGCGGCCATGCCCTCGAGGACCTGGTCGTTGGAGATGCCGAGCCGCTCGGCGAGCTCCGCGACAGTGGGGGCGCGGTCCAGCTGCTGGGCCAGCTCGTCCCCGGCCTTGGCCAGATCCAGCCGAAGCTCCTGCAGCCTGCGCGGTACGCGCACGGACCACGAGGTGTCACGGAAGAAGCGCTTGATCTCGCCGATGATGGTCGGCATCGCGAAAGTGGGGAACTCCACACCGCGGGCGAGCTCGAAGCGGTCGATCGCCTTGATCAGGCCGATCGTGCCGACCTGGACGATGTCCTCCATCGGCTCGCTGCGGGAGCGGAAGCGCGAGGCGGCGAACTTGACGAGCGCGAGGTTCAGCTCGACGAGTGTGTTGCGGACGTACGAGTACTGGTGCGTCCCTTCCTCCAGCGACTCCAGCCGCTCGAAGAGGGTCTTGGACAGGGCCCGCGCGTCGACCGGGTCGACCTCGTGGAACAGGGGGATCTCCGGGAGTCCCTCGAGCGGGTCGAGAGCGTCGATGGGATCGATGGGATCCAGTTGTTCCGGTGGGGGTGTCGACGTCGCGATCCGGGTATGCGATTCGTCGAGCCGGGGTGACATGGGTGTCCTCCATCGTTCTCGGCATATGGCTGCCGAAGCCAGTACGTGCACTGCGGTGTGCGGCGCCTCCAAAGCCGGCGTGTAGGGGTGTGTGTCTTTACTAGCCCTACCTGCTTTCCGGAGAGGATCGCAAGTACGTTCTGTAGCGGTATGTCCGATTGTGTGAGGTTGTTCGGGTGTCGAAGTGTGCGAGGAAGGCGTAATGTTCGAGGGCATCAGTAGCCACGACCTCGGGAGAGAGACGGCATGGACCACGGGACGGTCGGCAGCGCACAGTCGGGCCGACTTCTGGTGGAGGTGCGCGAAGAGGGCTCCAGCGCCGTAGTGACACCGGCGGGTGAGCTCGATCACCACACCGCCGATCTTCTGCGCGAGCCGCTCGACGACCTCCTGGACAAGGGATTCTCACGGCTTGTGGTGGACTGCTCACGGCTGGAGTTCTGCGACTCCACGGGCCTGAACGTACTGCTCGGGGCCCGACTGAAGGCGGAGGCCGCCGGCGGGGGAGTGCATCTGGCAGGGATGCTCCCCGTAGTCGCGCGTGTGTTCGAGATCACCGGGGCCGAGGCGGTCTTCACCGTCCATGACTCCGTAGAGGCGGCGCTCGCCGGCGACGGCGACTGAACCCGTGCCCCGGCCGTCTCCCGCGAGTCGATGCCCGTGCCTCGCACGAGTCGCGCCCACTGTGGGGGTGTTTCGCCGGATCGGTCGGGCAGGAGACATCCTGGAACCCGGCGGTCGCCGGTGCGGCCGCCCGCTTCGGGAACCGGCGAACGGCCTGGGTGCGACGTATGTACGAAGGGCGGACGACCGAGGGGCGACGGAGGAGCCACGTGCGGACCGCGGGCGAACGGTGTACGGACCGACCGGTACCGATGGGTGCCGGACTTTTGAATCGTGAACTGGTGAATCGGTGAGGTGAAGCGCTGATGAGCACCACCCGGCCTTGCTCGCCGGGCGACCGCGGCCCGGAGCCGAGCGGCGCTTCCGGGGTGTCCGAGGGGGGTGCGCCGGTGGGAGGCGCGTCCGCGGGGGCGGCCGTGCCGTCCGTGCCGTCCGAGGGTGTGCAGGAAGCCCCGGGGCGGCAGGTCCGAAGGCTGCGCCTGGACGGCGAGAGCGGGGTCGTCCCGCTCGCCCGCGACTTCGCCCGCCAGGCGCTGTACGCGTGGGGCTGGCTGCCCGCCGCCTCCGCGGACCAGCGGGCCGCCGCCGAGGACGTGCTGCTCGTCGTGTCCGAGCTGGTCACCAACGCCTGCCTGCACGCCGAGGGCCCGGACGAGCTGTTCCTCGCCTGCGACAACAAGGTGATCCGGGTGGAGGTGTCCGACCGCGGCACCGGCCAGCCGTCCCCCCGCACCCCGCACCGCGCCGGCCGCCCCGGCGGCCACGGCATGTTCATCGTGCAGCGGCTGTGCCTGGACTGGGGAGTCGTCCGTGCGCCGGGCCGCGCGGGCAAGACGGTGTGGGCGGAGCTGGGCGCCCCGGCGTGAGCGTGCCGACGGCGGCCCGATCGCGCCCCAACGGCTGTGCGCCCACGGCCACCTGAGTCCCCGTCTTCACTCGACTCCCCCTCCGAGCACGCCGGATCGGCACAACTCCGGCGTGTGCCGCGTCTTCCTTCCTCACGACCCCGGGCGTACCTTGACGGCCCAATCTGATGTGCCGTCAGGAACGGATGGGGTGGACCGACCGTGTCGTACCCGAAACGAACCGCCGCGCTCGTGTCCGCCGCGGCCCTGGCCGGCTCGGCGGTGCTGCTCGCCGCACCGGCGGCCCACGCCGACGTCGTCGATGTCGACTACCACTGCAAGACGCCGATCGGCGACAAGAGCGCCGTCTCGCCCATCGACATCACGGGCGTCAAGAGCGGCAGCGGCTACAGGATCACCATGTCCTGGCAGAAGGGCGTCTCCTCCAGCCCGGTCGAACTGGGCAAGGGCGCGATGAACCCGGGCGCGACCATCGAACTCGGCGGCGCCGACAGCGGCACCCTCGCGGTCACCGGGCCGGCCAACGCGGCCGCGATCCCCGCCGACACGCCCATCAAGATCAGTGACCTGAGCGGCACCTACACGCCGAAGAGGACCGGCAAGGTCACCTTCACGGCGGCCACGCTCACCATCAAGGCGCTCGGTACGACGACCACCTGCACCCCCACCAACAACCCGAAGCCGTCCCTGACGCTGGACGTGACGGCGGCCGGCGGTTCGTCGGCATCGGCGTCGTCGACGTCGTCGTCGGGCGGTTCCGGCGACCGGCTCCCGCAGACCGGCCCCGAGGACTCCGCCGTCGCCCTCGGCACGCTCGGCGGCACGGTCCTCCTCGCGGGCGCGGCGGGCGCGCTGTGGCTGACCCGACGGAACCCGGCCGTACGCCGCTGAACCGCAGCTCAAGACCGTGGAGCCGCCCATGCCGTCCGCCGCCCGTGTCCTCGGCCTCACCCTGCTCCTGCTGCCGGCGTCGGCACCGGCCGCGCAGGCCGCGGCGGGCTGGTCGGTCACGCCCGCCGGCGCCCAACGCCCCTCCTTCTACGCCGAGGGCGTCCCGGGAACGGTCCTGCGGGACACGGTGTCCGTGACCAACCGCGGCCGGAAGCCGCTCACCGTACGACTGCGCGGCACCGGCGTGCGCGTCGCGTTCGCCCGCACCGCTCTCCGCGTCCCCGCGCGCACCCGTGCCGAGGTGCCCTTCACGGTGACCGTGCCGGCGGGCGCCGCTCCCGGCGACCGCTCGGGCACCATCGCCGCCCGGGACGCGGACGGCCGTACGGCGACCGTCGCGCTCCGGCTGCGCGTGGGCGGCCCGGCACTGTCCGCGTTGACCGTCGAACATGTGGCGGTGCGCGGTGACCGCATCACGTACGAGCTGGTCAACCGGGGTACGACCGTCCTCGTACCGAAACTCGCGGTTCACGCGGACGGGCTCCTCGGCCCGGTCCTGGACCGCCCCGCCCGCGCCCTGCCGGTCCGCCTGCCACCGGGAAGCCGCCGGACCCTCAGTGAGCCCTGGCCCGACCGGCCGGCGCTGGACGACGTCGACGTACGGCTGACGGTGACCTCGGCGGGCGGCGCCCACGACACCACGCACACATCGGCCCGGTTCGTGCCCTGGGGCGCGGTGACGGGTGCCGTCTCGGCGGCGGCCGGGGCGGTGGCCGCGCTGTCGGCCGTGCGGCGGCGCAGGCGTCGGGCGAGCCCGGCGGAGGAGGGCGGACCTCCGCGTGCGGAAGGCGAGTTGACGGGAGCGGGGACGTGAGCGGAAAGGCCGGGACGCCCGCGCTGGTGGCGGTGCTCGCGCTGCTCCTGCTGCCGTTCACCGGTCCGGCGGCCGCGGCGGACGGCCCCGTCGTGAAGCTGTCCGCGTCCCAGGCGGGTACGGGCGGTTCGGTGACCGTCAGCGGGAGTGGCTGGCGGCCGCGCACGCTGCTGATGATGCTGGTCTGCGGGCGGGCCACCCCGTCCCGCGGTGTGATCGGCGGCACCAACTCCTGTGCCAACGGCGACGGCCGGGCCGTGACCACGGACGCCGACGGCTCCTTCGCCAGGAAGCTGCCGGTCGCCGAGCCGCCCGTGCCGTGCCCCTGCGTGGTGCACGTCGCCGCGGTCACCGGTGCGAAGGCCGAGGCGGACGCCGTCCTCCGGGTCGCCGGGCATCCCGTCGCCCCGCTGCCCGCCGAGTCCTCCGGCGGCCGGCTGTCGATCCTCTCCGACACCCGGCTGACCGGTTCCAGCGGCGTGCTGACCTGGTTCGGGGCCCCGCCGAGCCGCACCCTGGTCTTCACCGCCGGCAACATCGGCTCCACCGCGATCAAGGACCCGGTCTTCCGGGTCGGCACCGCGCACGGCGTGTTCGCCCCCCAGTGGGACGAGCAGCAGTGGCGCGGCACCCTCGCGCCCGGGAAGAAGGCGCAGATCCAGTTGCCCGTCGAGCTGCCGGCCGGGGCGCACGGCGACTACACCGTGTCCCTCCGGTACGACGGCAGGGTCCTCGCCGAGCAGCCGTGGGGCGTGGGCCGCCCCTGGGGTGTGACGCTGTTCTGGATCCTGCTCTGCCTGGTCGTCCCGGCCGCGCTGTTCCGTGCCGGAATGGCCGTGGTGGACCGGGTACGGCCGCGCCGGCCGGGCGGCGTCCGCCACCGGCGCCTCGCGCGGCCCGTCCTCCGCCCGACTCGCTCCCGCCCGCCCGGGCCCGGGCCCGACACGACTTTGACCCTGCCGTGGTTCACCCCGGACTCCGTCCCGGGCGGCCCGGCCGGCCGGCTCTCCGCACCGCACGACGACAGCCCGACGAGTCCTACGACTCCCACCACGAAGGGACCCACGTGAGCATGCGAAGGAGAGGCACACCGGCCCGCCGAACGGGCGCAGCGGGCGCCGCACTGGTGCTCTGCTCGGCAGGCGTGCTGCTGGGCGTGGCCGCCACGCCCGCGCAGGCGGCCCAGGTGTCGTTCGCCACCCACTGCGTGCCGCCCGCGGGCATCGACCCGGTCGACGGCACCACCAAGGTCGAGATCACCGCGCCGGCCACGGCGAAGGTGGGCGACACGGTGGACATCGTGTGGAAGTTCGTACAGGCCGCCTCCAAGAACCCCGACATCATCGACCTGCCCGCCAACTCGGTACAGCCGTCCGGGGTGCTGAGGGCGGCCGGGGCGCAGACCGCCGACGTCGCCCTGCAGGGCCCGCGGGAGAACCCGGCGATCCCCAAGGGCGGCGCCATGGTGCTGTCGGACATGAAGGGCGGCCTGAAGCTGACGGCGGCCGGTGAGGTGACCCTGACGCCGGACGCGTACACGGTCAACGCGATGTCGACGGACACCAAGTGCACGCCGAAGGAGACCGTGCAGAAGGCGGCGACGATCGAGGTGACGCCGGGGAGCGGGGGCACGTCCAGTACGACGCCGACCCGGTCGAGCACACCGACCGGGCCGACGACACCGACGAGCAGCGCGACCGCCACGGCGACCGCGACCGGCGGCACCGGGCAGACCGACTTCACGGGCAAGGAGGTCCAGGTTCCCTACGCCTGCAAGACGCCGATCGGGGACAAGGACGCGACGTCGCCGGTGCAGATCAACGCCAAGAAGAGCGGCGGGAGTTACGACCTCGTCGTGCAGTTCAAGAAGTCGGTGATGGACAGTCCCGCCGACATCCCGAAGGACTCCGTGAAGCCGTCGATGGAGGTGGTGCTCGGCGGCGCGGACAAGGGCACCGTGCACGTGGAGGGGCCGACGAACGCGAAGGACATCAAGTCCGGCGACCCGATCGAGATCCCCGACCTGACCGGCACCTACAAGCCCGGCGCGGGCGGCACCTCGACGCTGTCCCCGGGTGTGCTGACCATCAAGGCCCTCGGTACGACGACGACCTGCACACCGAAACGGACGGAGGTCTCCCTCACCCTGGACACCACCCAGCAGCCGGGCGGCGCCTCGGGCGGCACGTCGGCCTCCGGGGGGTCGGCGTCCTCGTCGTCCGGCGCGAGCAGCAGCGGCGCGGGCGGCCTCGCCGAGACCGGCTCCGGCGACCACGGCGCCCTCAAGGCGCTCGGCCTGGTGGCGGGCACGGCGATCCTGCTGGGCGGCGCCGTGTTCACGTTCATGCCGGGGCGCAGGACGCGGTAGTCCCGGGCGAAAAGGAAGGAGGGCCACCGCATCCCGGGGATGCGGTGGCCCTCCTCGGGCCTCGGACCACGTCAGCGAACGTCGCCCATCAGCCTGTTGACCTTCTTGCGGTACATCCACACCGCGGCACCGGCGACCACGGCGAGCACGGCCTCCAGGGCGACGAAGCCGGTCTTGTCGAGGTTCACACCACCGACGGCCGGGTTGGACAGCAGCGCGGTGATCGAGTCGCCCGCGGTGACCGCGAGGAACCAGACGCCCATCATCTGCGAGGCGTACTTCTGCGGCGCCATCTTCGTCGTCACGGACAGACCCACCGGCGACAGCGTCAGCTCACCGATCGTCTGGACGAAGTAGATCGCGACCAGCCACATCGCCGCGGCCTTGTGACCGCCCTCGGCGATCGACAGCGGGGCGAGGAAGAGGAAGAACGACGCACCGACCAGCACCAGGCCGGAGGAGAACTTCACGATCGTGCTCGGCTCCTTGCCGCGCCGGTTCAGCCACAGCCACAGCCAGGCGAAGACGGGCGCCAGGGCCATGATCATGACCGGGTTGACCGACTGGTACCAGGAGACCGGGAACTCCCAGCCGAGGACGGAGTTCTCGGCCTTGCCGTCGGCGAAGAGCGACAGGGTCGAACCGCCCTGGTCGTAGATCATCCAGAAGACGGCCGCGGCGACGAAGAACCAGATGTACGCCGACACCTTCGACTTCTCGGCCGAGTCCAGGTCCTTGTCGCGCAGGATGCGGGCGATGACGAAGACCGGGACGATCAGGCCGATCAGGGTGAGCGGGATCAGCGCCCAGTTCAGGGTGAAGTGGCCGGAGAAGCCGACGGCACCGTAGAAGACCGCGGCGATCGCCAGCCAGATCAGGCCCTTGCGCAGCGTGGCGGACTTCTCCGCGGCGGACAGCGGCGTGGGAACGACGCTGCTCGTCTCGCTCAGGTGACGGCTGCCGAGCAGGTACTGGGCCAGACCCAGCGCCATGCCGAGCGCGGCCAGCGCGAAGCCGAAGTGCCAGTTGACGTTCTCCCCGACGGTGCCGATGACCAGCGGCGCGGCGAAGGCACCCAGGTTGATGCCGATGTAGAAGAGCGTGAAGCCACCGTCCCGGCGCGGGTCGTTCGGGCCGTTGTAGAGGTGGCCGACCATCGTGGAGATGTTGGCCTTCAGCAGACCCGAACCGATGGCGACGAGACCCAGGCCGACGAAGAAGCTGGCGGTCGCGGGCAGCGCCAGGCACAGGTGGCCGAGCATGATGATCAGGCCGGAGACGGCCACCGTCTTGCGGGGGCCGAGGAAGCGGTCCGCGACCCAGCCGCCGGGCAGGGCGAGCAGGTACACGAGCGACACGTACACCGAGTAGATCGCGGTCGCCGTGCCCGCGCTCAGGTGCAGGCCACCCGGGGCCACCAGGTACAGCGGGAGCAGGGCCCTCATGCCGTAGTAGGAGAAACGCTCCCACATCTCGGTCATGAAGAGAGTGGCCAGTCCGCGGGGGTGGCCGAAGAAGGTCTTCTCGGAACCGGGGGTGCCCGGGCGGACCGAGTCCTTCGTCAGGCTGGACGCCATGGTCGTTCCTTGCTGGTCAAGACGCGCGTTGGAGCGCTGCGCGCCCGGTGGGGGTGCGGCCGGCACCGGCAGGGTCGGCCGTCCACCCCACGCCCAGGGGGAGTCCGCTCCGGATCGCGGAGCGGCGGACGGCGACCACCGGGATCCACGCCCCGGGACGCGTCAGTACGTCCGGAGCCAGGCCAGAGGTCATTCCTTTCAAGGCCGACCGTGGTCAGCCCACACACAAAAGAGACCTTCAGCGTCGAGTGCTCGCCAAAGGTCCTTGGTGTGCTACAGGCGTTCAGTTCACCATACGGCAGGACAGTGCCTGATATGGAAGGACTTGAGACACGGATCACAGGTGTCGCCGGAACCGCAGCGCCTGTTTCGAAGGTCCCCCCTACGATCGCACCCCTCGGGCAATGGTTCGTACCACCGGCCGGGAAGGTAAGAATCCCTGGAACCGATCACACCCCAGCACTGTGCGCAGGCGGTCTACCATCACCTCATGACCCGTGTACTGCTCGCCGAGGACGACGCGTCCATCTCGGAGCCGCTGGCCCGCGCCCTGCGCCGGGAAGGTTACGAGGTCGAGGTGCGCGAGGACGGACCCGCCGCACTCGACGCCGGAATGCAGGGCGGCGTCGACCTGGTCGTGCTGGACCTGGGCCTGCCCGGCATGGACGGCCTGGAGGTCGCCCGCCGACTGCGCGCCGACGGCCACACCGTGCCGATCCTCATCCTGACCGCGCGGGCCGACGAGGTGGACACCGTCGTCGGTCTGGACGCGGGCGCCGACGACTACGTCACCAAGCCCTTCCGGCTCGCCGAACTGCTCGCCCGCGTGCGGGCCCTGCTGCGGCGCGGCGCCGCGGAGCCGCAGCAGCCGCCGGCCACGCACGGGGTGCGGATCGACGTCGAGTCGCACCGGGCGTGGATGGGCGACGAGGAACTCCAGCTCACGGCAAAGGAGTTCGACCTGCTGCGGGTCCTCGTGCGGGACGCCGGCCGGGTCGTGACGCGGGACCAGCTCATGCGCGAGGTCTGGGACACCACGTGGTGGTCGTCCACCAAGACCCTCGACATGCACATCTCCTGGCTCCGCAAGAAGCTCGGCGACGACGCGGCGAACCCCCGGTACATCGCGACGGTCCGCGGCGTGGGCTTCCGCTTCGAGAAGAGCTGAGCCCCTCCCAGGGGTCCGACGGTCACTGAGGGTAACAGGACATGCGCCGACGTCTCATCCAGTCCACCCTCGCCGTCGTCCTCGTGGTGATCGCCGTCTTCGGTGTCTCCCTGGTGATCGTCGAGACACGGACGATCAGCAGCAGTGCCCAGGAGCGGGTGGAGTCCGAGGCGGTGCGGCTGGCCAGCATCGTGGACAGCCGGATCCTCGCGGCGGAGAGCGTCAACGCCGACGTCCTGCGCAACCCGGTCAGCAAGGACCAGTACGCCGAGATCCGCATGCCCGGCCGGGCGCCGATCCAGATCGGCACCAAGCCCGAGGGCGATGTCATCCACTCCACCCAGACGGGCGAGGAGGGTGAGACGGTCACGGTGCAGGAGCCGCGCTCCGCGGCGACCCGCGAGGTCGGCCGGACCCTGCTGATCATCGGGCTGGTGGCCCTGCTCGCGGTCGTCGCCGCCGTGCTGCTCGCCGTACGGCAGGCCAACCGGCTCGCGTCCCCGCTGACCGACCTCGCCGAGACCGCCGAACGCCTCGGCTCGGGCGATCCGCGCCCCCGGCACAAGCGGTACGGCGTCCCCGAGCTGGACCGGGTCGCCGACGTGCTGGACTCCTCCGCCGAGCGCATCGGCCGGATGCTGACGGCGGAACGGCGCCTCGCGGCCGACGCCTCCCACCAGCTCCGTACGCCGCTGACCGCGCTGTCCATGCGCCTGGAGGAGATCACCCTCACCGACGACCCGGACACGGTGAAGGAAGAGGCGAACGTTGCCCTCACGCAGGTCGAGCGGCTGACGGACGTGGTGGAGCGGCTGCTGACCAACGCGCGGGACCCGCGTACCGGCTCCGCCGTCACCTTCGACCTCGACGAGGTCATCCAGCAGCAGCTCGCCGAGTGGCGGCCCGCCTACCGCAGTGCCGGCCGGGCCGTCGTCAGCTCCGGCAAACGGCATCTGCAGGCCGTCGGCACGCCCGGCGCGGTCGCGCAGGTGCTGGCCGCGTTGATCGAGAACTCGCTGATGCACGGCGGTGGCACGGTCGCCCTGCGCACCCGCGTCACCGGCAACCAGGCCGTGGTCGAGGTCACCGACGAGGGGCCCGGCGTCCCGGCCGACCTGGGCGCCCGGATCTTCGAGCGCACGATCAGCGGGCGGAACTCCACGGGCATCGGCCTGGCCGTCGCCCGGGACCTCGCGGAGGCCGACGGCGGCCGGCTGGAGCTGCTCCAGGCCCAGCCGCCGGTGTTCGGCCTGTTCCTGTCCCGCACGCCTCCGGCCCGCAAGATGGACGAGGACCAGCCGACGGTCCGCTAGCGGGCCCCTACGGAACGCGCTGCCTGGGCGTGGGCTTCTTCGTCTCCCGCTCGAGGATCGTTTCCGCGTCGGCCAGGGTCTCCCGACCCGGCAGCGTCCGGAACACCCAGCTGCGGTACGACCAGAACCGGAACAGGGTGGCGACGCCGATGCCGAGGAACTTGAAGACGTTGCTCTGCAGCGGGCTGTCCCAGCCGAAGCCGTACGTCGCCAGGTAGAGCACGCCGTTCTCGATCACCAGGCCGATCGCGCTGAACACCAGGAACAGCGTGAGTTCCTTGGTGCGCCCGCTCTTGTCGCGGTCCCGGTACGTCCAGTAACGGAAGCCGACGTAGTTGAAGGCGATCGCGACGACCGTCGCGATGATGCTGGCGCGCACCACCGGCAGGTCGGAGACGTGCCGGACCAGGTTGAACACGCCGAGATTGACAAGGACGCCGACGCCGCCGACGGCACCGAATTTGGCCACCTCGCGCACGAGTCGTTGCAGCCCCGAGGAACGACGTTCCATGGCTGTAAAGCCCCCGTCCGTAGGTTTCGTCACCCAGCCATGCTAGCCAGGCGGCCCGTCCGGCGCCTGTGGACGAGGCCACAGCTTGGGAACGGGTCGGAAAGAGGCGGGAAAGTCCCGGGTAAGAAGCGGTGATGGGGGACGCGATCCGGCCGGGTCCGCGTGGCCGATACGCTAGGGGGGTGACGTTCCCGGTAGTCGGCATGGTCGGCGGGGGGCAGCTCGCGCGTATGACGCACGAAGCGGGCATCCCGTTGGGCATCAGGTTCAAGCTCCTCAGTGACACCCCTCAGGATTCCGCGGCGCAGGTCGTGAGCGAAGTCGTCGTCGGCGACTATCGCGATCTCGACACGCTGCGTGAGTTCGCGCGCGGTTGCGATGTGATCACCTTCGATCACGAACATGTACCCACCGAGCACCTCAGGGCCCTGGAGGCGGACGGCATCCCCGTGCGCCCGGGACCCGACGCGCTGGTGCACGCCCAGGACAAGGGCGTGATGCGCGCGAGACTCGACGCGATCGGCATCCCGTGCCCGCGGCACCGGCTCGTCGCCGACCCGCGGGACGTCGCCGCCTTCGCGGCGGAGGGCGACGGGTTCCCGGTCGTCCTGAAGACCGTCCGCGGCGGCTACGACGGCAAGGGTGTGTGGGTCGTCGACTCCGTGGAGGAGGCCGCCGACCCGTTCAGGGCGGGCGTCCCGGTCCTCGCCGAGGAGAAGGTCGACTACGTCCGCGAGCTGGCCGCCAACGTCGTACGCTCCCCGCACGGCCAGGCCGTCGCCTACCCGGTGGTCGAGTCGCAGCAGGTGAACGGCGTCTGCGACACCGTGATCGCGCCCGCGCCCGACCTGGACGAGGACCTCGCGCTGCGGGCCGAGGAGATGGCCCTGACCATCGCCAAGGAACTCGGCGTCGTCGGCCACCTCGCCGTAGAGCTGTTCCAGACCCGCGACGGCCGCATCCTCGTCAACGAACTGGCGATGCGCCCGCACAACTCGGGCCACTGGACCCAGGACGGCGCGATCACCTCCCAGTTCGCCAACCACGTGCGAGCGGTCCTCGACCTGCCGCTCGGCGACCCGCGCCCACGCGCCAAGTGGACGGTCATGGTCAACGTCCTGGGAGGTGATTACCCGGACATGTACTCCGCGTACTTGCACTGCATGGCCCGCGACCCCAAGCTCAAGATCCACATGTATGGCAAGGACGTGAAGCCCGGTCGCAAGGTCGGACACGTCAACACCTACGGCGACGACCTGGACGACGTGCTGGAGCGCGCCCGTCACGCTGCCGGCTACCTGAGAGGCACGATCACCGAATGAGCCCCGTTGTTGGCATCGTCATGGGGTCGGACTCCGACTGGCCCGTCATGGAAGCCGCCGCCAAGGCCCTGGACGAGTTCGAGATCGCGTACGAGGTCGACGTCGTCTCCGCGCACCGCATGCCGCACGAGATGATCACGTACGGCGAGCAGGCCGCCGAGCGCGGTCTGAAGGTGATCATCGCCGGGGCCGGGGGCGCCGCCCACCTGCCGGGCATGCTCGCCTCGGTCACCCCGCTGCCGGTCATCGGCGTGCCGGTGCCGCTGAAGTACCTGGACGGCATGGACTCCCTGCTGTCCATCGTGCAGATGCCGGCCGGTGTCCCGGTCGCCACCGTCTCCGTCGCCGGGGCCCGCAACGCCGGGCTGCTCGCGGCCCGCGTGCTCGCCGCGCACGACGAGGAGCTGCTGCAGAAGATGCGCGACTTCCAGCAGGACCTGAACGACCAGGCCACCGAGAAGGGCAAGCGGCTGCGCTCGAAGGTCGAGGGCGCGGGCGGCGGCTTCGGCTTCGGGAAGTGAGGCCTGTGACCTCCCTGGACGAAGCCCGCGATCTGCTGCGCGAGTTCCCCGTCGTCGACGGGCACAACGACCTGCCGTACGCGCTGCGCAACCAGGTCCGCTACGACCTCGACGCCCGGGACATCGCCGAACGCCAGGACGCCCATCTGCACACCGACATCCCGCGGCTGCGCGAGGGCGGGGTCGGCGCGCAGTACTGGTCGGTGTACGTGCGCTCCGACCTGACGGGCGCGGTGCCGGCCACACTGGAGCAGATCGACTGCGTGCGGCAGCTGATCGACCGGTACCCCGGGCACCTGCGGGCCGCGCTGACGGCGGCCGACATGGAGGCGGCCCGCGCGGAGGGCCGCATCGCCTCCCTCATGGGCGCGGAGGGCGGTCACTCGATCGAGAACTCCCTCGGCACGCTCCGCGGCCTGTACGGGCTCGGCGTGCGCTACATGACGCTCACCCACAACGACAACGTGGACTGGGCGGACTCGGCGACCGACGAACCGAAGGCGGGCGGCCTGTCCGCCTTCGGCCGCGAGGTGGTCCGGGAGATGAACCGGCTCGGCATGCTCGTGGACCTCTCCCACGTGGCGGCGACCACGATGCGGGACGCGCTGGACGCCTCGTCCGCGCCGGTGATCTTCTCGCACTCCTCCGCCCGGGCCGTCTGCGACCACCCGCGCAACATCCCCGACGACGTCCTGCAGCGGCTGCCCGCCAACGGCGGCGTCGCGATGGTGACGTTCGTGCCGAAGTTCGTGCTCCAGGCGGCGGTCGACTGGACGGCCGCGGCCGACGAGAACATGCGCGCGCACGGCTTCCACCACCTCGACACCACCCCCGAGGCGATGAAGGTCCACCGCGCCTTCGAGGAGCGCACCCCGCGCCCGGTCGCCACGGTCTCCACGGTCGCGGACCACCTCGACCACATGCGCGAGGTGGCGGGCGTCGACCACCTCGGCATCGGCGGCGACTACGACGGCACCGCGTTCACCCCGGACGGCCTGAACGACGTCTCCGGCTACCCGAACCTGATCGCCGAGCTGCTCGACCGCGGCTGGTCCCGGGCCGACCTGGCCAAGCTGACCTGGCAGAACGCGGTACGGGTCCTGGGCGCCGCGGAGGACGTGGCCCGTGACCTCCAGGCCACGCGGTCCGCGTCCCACGCGACCATCGAGTCGCTGGACGGCGTCGAGGGCTGACCGTCCGGGGCGGGGCGGTCGGTGTAGCCGTCCGCCCCGCCCCCGTACACCAGGCACCGGTCCCGGACCGGGTGGAGCGGGGCGCCCACCGCAGGCGCGCGCCAGCCCGGATCGGCGAGGAAGGGCCGGCCCGGCGAGACCGGACCGGCGCCGGCCGCCGCCCGCCCGCCCGTGCCCGACCCCGCTCGACCGCCCCGCGCTGCAGTGCCCCGGGCGGCCCGGGTGACGGCCCCGGTGGTGAGGCAGGTGAGCTCCGGGTCGCCGATCAGCGACCCGGGCCGGTCGGCCCGGATCCGCCGGTACCAGCCGGTCCCGGTACGCGGCCCGGCCGCGCGGCGCGAAGATCCGGCAGCCGCTGCCGTGCACGCGGGACCAGGACGGCGGGCCCTCGGTGATCGCCCCCGAAACCGGTCGCCGACCTCAGCGCCGAACGCGACCGGATCGACCGCCTGATCGCCGTTCTGGCGGGGTCCCGGGAGACGCCCAACGAGGTGATCCGGGCGGCCGCCGACGCGTGATCGGCCGTACCCCCGAACGCCCCACTCGCCAGGAAGGATCCTCGCGCTCCGTGCGACCGTGGCCGTACGCCAGCCACATCACGACGTAGCTCACGACCGACGTAGCTCACGACGACGTACGGAGCCCGCCATGGCCGACCTCCAGGACGACACGCCCACCGCGACCGAGGTCGGCGGGGACGAAGGCCCGTTGGGCGACCCCTTCCCCGAGGAGCCGTACGACCCGGGGGACGAGGCACTGCGGCAGGCGCACGCCCTGCTGGACGTCCACCCGGTCGCCGACGGCTACAGCGGACTGCCCTGGGCCCTGCGCCATCTGCCCCGGCACGACCTGGAGCTGGGCGAGACGGCCGTCGACACCGATGTGCCGCGGATGCGCGAGGGTCGTGTGGGCGCCCTGTTCTGGTCACTGCACCTGCCCGAGGGTCTCACCGGGAACCGCGCGGTGGGCGCCACCCTGGAGCAGCTGGACCTCGTCCACTCGGTGATCGACTCCCACCCGGACGGGCTGCGCCTGGCGCGCACCGCCGGACAGATCATCGACGCCCGCAACTGCGGCCGGGTCGCCGTCGTGCTGGGCCCTGCCGGGGCGCCCGCGCTCGACGACTCCCTGGGCATCCTGCGCATCCTGTACGCGCTCGGCCTGCGCGTCCTCACCCTGGCGGGCACCGCCTGGGCGTGCGAGGCGGGGCTGACCCGGTTCGGCGAGGAAGTCATCCGGGAGATGAACCGGGTCGGCGTCCTCGCCGACGTCTCCGGCGCCTCCGAGGCCACCGTCAGCCGAGCCGTCGCCCTCTCCAAGACCCCGGTGCTGTGCACCCGCTCCGCCGCCCGCACCCTGCGCCCGCACCCCGCCAACCTGCCCGACGACCTCCTCGCCGAGCTGGGCGCGGCGGGCGGCCTGTGCATGGTGCCGCTGACCGCCGAGCAGACCGGTGCGACCGTCCGGGACGTCGCCGACCACCTCGACCACGTCCGCGGGGTCGCCGGCCCCGAGGGCGTCGGGCTCTCCGGCACCTACGACTCCGGCGCCGCCCACCCCCGCGACCTCGCCGACGCCTCCCGCTACCCCCACCTGATCGCCGAACTGCTGCGCCGCGGCTGGTCCGAGTCCGAACTGTCCCTGCTGACCTGGCGAAACGTCCAACGGGTGCTGCGCGCCGCGGACTTCACGGCCCGCGCCACCCAGCACCGCCGGGAGCCCTCGACCACGCGGATCGCCGAACTCGACGGCTAGCTAGAGGACGTCAGAGGTCGCCGGAGGCCGTCAGGGGCGCTCGATCCGGCACAGGCAGAACGGATGCCCGGCCGGGTCGGCGTAGACCTGGAAGTCCTTCTTCTCCCGGTCCTCCAGGTCCAGCGGGCGGGCGCCCAGCGCGAGCACCTTCTCGTGAGCCGCGTCGACCTCGGCCCAGGTCGGCCCCGCGTCGAAGTCCAGGTGGAACTGCTGCGAGTTCCGGTCGGAGCGGGGCCACTCCGGAGGGGTGTACCCCTCGGCCCGCTGGAAGGCGAGCCGCGGCCCGTCCGGGATCCGCAGGACCACCCAGTTCTCGTCCTCCGGCTCCGGGGTGCCGCCCGCCACCGCCGCGTAGAACGCGGCCAGCGCGTGCGGGTCCGGACAGTCGAGCACGACGGAACGGAAACGGGCGACGGCGGTCATCGGACCTCCCGGTGTCAGCAGGCGCAGAGACAGAACGGGTGCCCGGCCGGGTCCGCGTAAACCCGGAAGCCGGCCGAGCCCTGCCCGGCCAGCGGCCTCGCCCCCAGCTCCAGCACCCCCTTCTCGGCCGCGTCCAGGTCCTCCACCACCAGGTCCAGGTGGAACTGCTGAGAGGCGTCCGGCGCGGGCCACTTCGGCGGGACGAACCCGGGCGCACGCTGGAAGGCGAGCGCCGCCCCGCCGGGCACCTTCAGATCGACCCAGTCGCCTTCTCCCTCGATGCTGCCGCCGAGCACCTCCGCGTAGAAACCGGCGAGCGCGCGCGGCTCCGGGCAGTCCAGGACGACCACACCCAGCTTGGCGAGAGCCATGACTTCCTCCTCGAAGTCCGAGTTACCTTTAATGACGGGTAACCAGTAACGGTTACCGCATGCTCCCCCATCGGGGGTAACGTCGCAACCGGATTCGGGAGGTAACTTGCACGCATGAGTGAGAGATCGCCCGCCCCCGGAGGCCTGGCCCTGGTCGAGTCCCTGGTGAACACGCTGGACATCGAGACGGGCCGCGACTCGCTCGACACGGCGGACGGCCGGGCGCGCTTCGCAGTCACCGAGGACGAGCTGCCGTACGCCCGCACCCTGCGCGAATCACTGCGGGCCGCACTGCTCGCCCACGCCGGCCATCCGCCGCACCACGAGGTGACCCCGCTCGGCGAGCTGCTGGGGCACGCCCCCCTGTATGTCGCCGTCGACGACCAGGACGGCTCCGCGAGCCTGGCCCCGGCCGACAGCGGCCCGCTGCTCTCCCGGATCGCCGCGGCCGTCGCCGAGGCACTGGTCGCGGGCACCTGGACCCGGCTGAAGGCCTGTGAGGCCGACACCTGTCACTGGGCGTACTACGACCGCAGCCCCGGCGGAAGGGGCCGCTGGTGCTCCATGCAGGTGTGCGGGGCGCGCGCGAAGATGCGCCGGTACCGGGCCAAGGAGCTGTAAGACACAAGGAGTTCATCGGCCACGTTTGTGTCCGGTGGTGCAGAATTGGGGAAGACGCCGGTTCGGCCGACTGAGCCTCGGCCGAACCGGCGGCCTTCGCGCGATGATCAGGCGGTCGGGCGGCCCATCGCCCGATACGTCCACCCGGCCCGCCGCCACAGCTCCGGGTCCAGGGCGTTGCGCCCGTCCAGGATCAGCCGGGCCGCCGTGACCTCGCCCAGCCTCGCCGGATCCAGCTCGCGGAACTCCCGCCATTCGGTCAGATGCAGCACGACGTCGGCCGCCCGGACCGCCTCGAGGGCCGAGTCGGCATAGGCCAGGGTGGGGAAGACCTTGCGGGCGTTCTCCATGCCCTTCGGGTCGTACACGGTCACCTGACCACCCTGGAGGTGGATCTGGCCGGCCACGTTCAGCGCCGGAGAGTCCCGGACGTCGTCGGAGTCGGGCTTGAAGGTGGCACCGAGCACCGCCACCCGCCGGCCCAGGAACGACCCGCCCCCGAGCGCCTCCCGGGCCATCTCCACCATCTGGCCGCGCCGGCGCATGTTGATGGAGTCGATCTCCCGCAGGAAGGTCAGCGCCTGGTCCGCGCCCAGCTCACCGGCCCGGGCCATGAACGCCCGGATGTCCTTCGGCAGACAGCCGCCGCCGAAGCCGATGCCGGCGCGCAGGAACTTCTTCCCGATCCGGTCGTCGTACCCGATGGCCTCCGCCAGCTTCACCACATCACCGCCCCCGGCCTCGCAGACCTCCGCCATCGCGTTGATGAACGAGATCTTGGTCGCCAGGAAGGAGTTCGCGGCGGTCTTCACCAGCTCGGAGGTCGGGAAGTCGGTCACCACGAACGGCGTGCCCTCGCCCATCGGCGTCGCGTACACCTCCCGCAGCAGCTTCTCGGCCCGCTCGCTGCGCACCCCCACCACGATCCGGTCCGGGTGCAGGGTGTCCTGCACCGCGAAGCCCTCGCGCAGGAACTCCGGGTTCCAGGCCAGCTCGGCGTCCGCGCCGGCGGGCGCGTGCTCGGCCAGGTAGGCGGCCAGCCGCTCGGCCGAGCCGACCGGCACGGTCGACTTGCCGACGACCAGGGCCGGCCCGTGCAGATGCGGAGCGAGGGAGGCGACGGCGGCCTCCACGTACGACATGTCCGCCGCGTAGTCCCCGTGCCGCTGCGGGGTGTTCACACACACGAAGTGGACGTCACCGAAGGCGCCCACCTCGGCCCAGTCCCGGGTGAAGCGCAACCGCCCCGACGATCCCTCGATGCCCGCGACATGCCTGCGCAGCAGATCCTCGAGCCCCGGCTCGTACATCGGGCTCTCGCCGCGCTCCAACATCGCGATCTTCTCGGGTACGACGTCGAGCCCCAGCACCTCGAAGCCGAGTTCGGCCATGGCCGCGGCGTGCGTGGCGCCTAGGTAGCCGGTGCCGATCACGGTGATCTTCAGGCTCATGGATGCTCCAGATCGGGTACGTCAGGGATGCGGAGCCGAGCATAGTCGGGCCGTCCACCGGGCAATTTCCCCGCTGTCGTCAAGCTCACGTAGGCGTGCTTCGAGCAGGCCCCTAAAATTTGAGTTACTTAACGGTAATTAGCGTGAGTATCACTGCGTCTTTGGAGCGTGAGAGACCGTGGCCGGATCGGCTGACTTCGACCTGTACCGCCCGTCAGAGGAGCACGACATGCTCCGTGACGTCGTTCGTTCCCTGGTCGAGGCGAAGATCGCGCCGTTCGCAGCAGCCGTGGACGAGGAGGCCCGCTTCCCGCAGGAGGCCCTCGACGCCCTGGTCGCCAACGACCTGCACGCCGTGCACGTCCCCGAGGAGTACGGCGGCGCCGGCGCCGACGCGCTCGCCACGGTCATCGTGATCGAAGAGGTGGCCCGCGCCTGCGTCTCCTCCTCCCTCATTCCGGCGGTGAACAAGCTGGGCTCGCTCCCGGTGATCATCTCCGGCTCCGAGGACCTGAAGAAGAAGTACCTCGCCCCGCTCGCCCAGGGCGACGCGATGTTCTCGTACTGCCTCTCCGAGCCGGAGGCGGGCTCGGACGCGGCCGGCATGAAGACCAAGGCGGTCCGCGACGGTGACGACTGGATCCTCAACGGCGTGAAGCGCTGGATCACCAACGCGGGCGTCTCCGAGTACTACACGGTCATGGCCGTGACGGACCCGTCGAAGCGCTCGAAGGGCATCTCGGCGTTCGTGGTCGAGAAGTCGGACGAGGGCGTCTCCTTCGGCGCCCCGGAGAAGAAGCTCGGCATCAAGGGCTCCCCGACCCGCGAGGTCTACTTCGACAACGTCCGCATCCCCGCCGACCGCATGATCGGCGAGGAGGGCACCGGCTTCGCCACCGCGATGAAGACCCTGGACCACACCCGCATCACCATCGCCGCCCAGGCCCTCGGTGTCGCGCAGGGTGCCCTCGACTACGCCAAGGGCTACGTCCAGGAGCGCAAGCAGTTCGGCAAGCCGATCGCCGACTTCCAGGGCATCCAGTTCATGCTCGCCGACATGGCCATGAAGATCGCCGCCGCCCGCGCCCTGACGTACCAGGCCGCGGCCGCCTCGGAGCGCGGCGACAGCGACCTCACCTTCCAGGGGGCGGCCGCCAAGTGCTTCGCCTCGGACGTGGCGATGGAGGTCACCACGGACGCCGTCCAGCTCCTCGGCGGGTACGGCTACACCCGGGACTACCCGGTGGAGCGCATGATGCGCGACGCGAAGATCACCCAGATATATGAAGGCACGAACCAGGTTCAGCGGATCGTGATGGCGCGGAACCTGCCGTAGCCGGCACGGGTCAGGCTCTTCGGAAGGCGCCCGACGGGGCGCCTTCCGTCGTTTCCGGGACGCCTCCCGACCGGTCGGTCACATGCGGGCGGGGCCTGGTGGGCGTAGTACGGAAGCACATGGGACCCGCACCGGGGTACCCCCTGCTCCGAGGAGGAGACATGACCCAGTCCGGAATGATGCCCGCCATGACCAAGCAGATGCAGGACTGCGTCGAGGCCTGCATGAACTGCCACAGCGTCTGCGAGGAGACCATGAGCTCCTGCCTGCAGATGGGTGGTCAGGCCCAGATGCAGATCATGCGCGCGCTCATGGACTGCTCCGAGATGACCCGCATGTGCGCCGACATGATGATGCGGCGCTCGCCGATGTCGGCCGAGATGTGCGCGATGTGCGCCAGGGCCTGCGACATGTGCGCCGAGGCGTGTATGTCCATGCCCGACGACCAGCAGATGATGCGCTGCGCCGAGGCGTGTCGCCGCTGCGCCGAGATGTGCCGCGCCATGGCGGGCGCGAGCATGTGAGTCCCTGCCCGTGAGGGCACTGGAGGGCACCCCCGGATCCGCGGGTGCCCTCCAGCCCGACCGCCTGGTCTCCCGCCGTCTAGTTTCCGGAGACCGTGACCTTCTGGTCGTTCTTCAGCTCGTTCACCAGCGTCTTCACCTTCGCCTTGTCCCAGACGAGGTTGCCGCCCGTGGAGCCGGAGATCGGCATGTTCATCGAGGTGCCGTCACCGCCGCTGACGCCCTTCATCGCCCAGAACATGGACGCCAGGTCCCACAGGCTCATGTCCTTGTCGACGGTGAGGGAGTCCAGGCCCGCGCCCATGGTCGGGTAGAGCTTGAAGGGGTTGAGGACCGTGGACGGGGTGGCCACCTGGTGGGCCAGGGCCGACAGGAACTTCTGCTGGTTCTTGGTGCGCTGCAGATCCTGCGCCGCGAAGGCGTGTCGCGTGCGGACGAAGGCCAGCGCCTCCTCGCCGTTCAGCGTCTGCTTGCCCGTCTTGAAGTTCGCGCCCGAGTCCTTGTCCTTGAAGCCCTTGTCGATGGTGATCTCGACCCCGCCGACCGCGTCCACGATCTTCGCGAAGCCCCCGAAGCCGATCTCCACGTAGTGGTCGATGTGCAGACCGGTGTTGTACTCGATCGTGCGGACGAGGAGCGTCGGGCCGTCCTCGGCGTAGGCCGCGTTCAGCTTGGTGTGGCGGCCCGTGCCCGGATACACCTTCCCGGATGCCGAACCCTTGTACGACGGGATCTCGACGTCCGAGTCGCGCGGCAGCGAGACCAGCGTGTCGCCGCTGTCACCGACGTGCAGGATCATCATCGAGTCGGTGCGCTGGCCCTGGGCGGAACCGGTGTGCAGCTTCTTCTTGTCCTCGGCGGACATGCCCTTGCGGCTGTCGGAGCCGACGATCAGATAGTTCGTGCCGGAGCCGGCCTCGGGCCGGTCGATGACCTTGGACAGGTCCACGTCCCGGTGCAGCTTGGAGTCGGCCCAGAAGTACGTCGCCACCGACGTGACGATGAGCACACTCGCCAGCGTGATCGCGGTCCACTTGATCCGGCGCCGCCAGTTCGGCGCGGGCCGGGGTGCCCGGGTCGGCGCACCGGCCGGGCCGCCCGGGCCGCCACCGCCGTACACCTGTCCGGTGTTGTAGCCGTCGTACTCGTCGTACCCGTCCTCGTATCCCTGGCCGTCCACGTACGACGGCTGCCGCGGGACTCCGGCGCCGTACGGCGGTGCCGCCGGGCCGGGGGTGCCGTAGGAGCGCTGCCCGGGCGGTACCGCCGGGCCGCCGCGCTGCACCTGGCGCATCACGCGGGCGCCTTCCGGCTGCGCGCCGGCACTGCCGCGTCCGTAGCGCGGGCCGCGGTTGTTGTCGGACCATCCCTCGGGCCAGTCATTCATGCGCCCCAGTGTGCAGGGCACGGCAGTGTGCCTTACAAGGGATGTCGGAAAATCAGAGCGGCGCTGTTGCGAAGCTGACACAAATTCCGCGAATGTCACTTCGGCATAAGGTGGGGGCCATGACAGACCAGGCCCCCGAGGCGGACCCGGACATCCCGGCCAAGCCGACGTCCGCTTCCCGCACCACCCTCAGCCACATCATGACCCACAACGACACCAATCTGCTGGGGACGGTGCATGGTGGGGTGATCATGAAACTGGTCGACGACGCGGCGGGCGCGGTGGCGGGCCGGCACTCCGGCGGTCCCGCGGTCACCGCGTCCATGGACGAGATGGTCTTTCTGGAGCCGGTCCGGGTGGGCGATCTGGTGCATGTGAAGGCCCAGGTCAACTGGACCGGCCGGACCTCGATGGAGATCGGCGTCCGGGTCCTCGCCGAGCGCTGGAACGAGTCCGCCCCGGCCACCCAGGTCGGCTCGGCCTACCTGGTCTTCGCGGCCGTGGACGCCGACGGCAAGCCGCGCCGGGTGCCCCAGGTGATGCCGGAGACCGACCGCGACCGCCGCCGCTACCAGGAGGCCCAGATCCGCCGCACCCACCGCCTGGCCCGCCGCCGCGCGATCCGTGAGCTGCGCGAGAAGCGGGCGGCGGAGGGCATCCGGGACTGAGTCACCAGGGCGTCGGCCGAGTCACCGGGACATCCCGGACCCGGCGGGCTGCTGAACGCGCTACCCCGTCGCTGTCCGTGGCCGCCCATGGCGACTCGGCTTCGGTTCGGCGGCGTGGTCCCGGCCCCACCTGTCTTGGCTACGCGCCCTTGGGGCACAGCACCTCGCTGCCGCGCACCACGCTCTGCTGCGGCTGGGCCGGGTCGTCGAAGCGGACCTTGCGCACGCTCTTGAAGTCGGCCCCTGCGGTCACCTTCAGCAGCGGTCCCTGGCCCGGTACCGCGCGCAGCCGGCTGCCGGGCAGGGCCGCCGCCAGGGAGCGGGCGGAGCGGTCCCAGCGGGGGTCGTAGGAGATGACCGTGTTCGGCACGTGGGCGGGCGCGGTCACCGGCAGCCGGGTGGTGGCGAAACCGGTCGCGGCGAGCGCCGCGTCGACCCGCCTGGCGAGCCCGATCGTGCCGGTGCCGTTCGCCACCTGGACCCGGATCTGCCGCGGGTTCACCTCCACCGGCACCTCCGGCGCCCCTGCCGGGCCGTGGCGCGGGTGGTCCTCGGTGAGCGGTTTGTCGTCGCGCAGGGCGGCGAAGAGCTGGTCGGCCTTGGCCCGGTCCCACTTCAGGGTCGAGCCGACGCCCTTGACCGGGAAGTTCATCCGCCCGATCGGCACGGTGGTGAACTCGGAGGAGGACGGGGAGAAGTCCCGCATGGCCCGGCCGAGGTCGAGCAGCTCGTCGGTGCCGAAGCCCTCGTCGGCGCGGACCGAGCCGAGCACCGCCCGGGTCACGTCCCGGAACCGCATCGGGTTCAGCAGCACCCCGGAGGAGGTGGCCTTCTCGATCAGCGAGGCCAGGAACCGCTGCTGCCGCTTCATCCGGCCCAGGTCGCTCGCCCCGTCGAGGTGCCGGGCCCGGACGTACTGCAGGGCCTGCCCGCCCATGAGGGTGCGCGTGCCGGCGGGGAGGTCGAGGCCCGTGTAGGAGTCCTTCAGGCGCGTCGGTGTGCAGATGTTCACCCCGCCGACGACGTCCACGGTCCGCATGAAGCTGGTGAAGTCGACCTCCAGATAGTGGTCGATCTTCACATGGGTCATGTTCTCGACCGTGCGGATGGTCAGCTGCGGCCCGCCCTCGGCGTAGGCCCCGTTGAGCTTGAGCGCGTGTGCCGCGTGCCGCTTTCCGGTGTTCGGGTCGGTGTGCGCGGGCACCTCGGCGAAGGAGTCGCGGGGCAGGCTCACCACGGTGGCCCGCTCCCGGTCCTCGGAGATGTGCACGATCATCATCGTGTCGGTGCAGTGGCAGGGGTGGCCGCCCAGGTGGTAGGCGCGCCGCTGCTGCTCGCTGATCCTGTCGCGGCCGTCGGTGCCGACCAGGAGGAGGTTCATGCCGTGGCCCGCGCGGGGCCGGTTCTTCATGTCCTTGAAGGCGTCGACCCGGGTGATGCCCGCGTCCAGGCTGCTGATCACCGCGTGCCCGATCCCGGCGGAGGCGAGCACCACGACGGACAGCGTGGTCACCGCGCGCATGGCCCAGCGTGGCCGCCGCGGCGGCCGTACGGACTTCACGGGCCGCTCGGGCGGGCGCGGCACACGGCGGGGCGGCTGCGGTCGGCGCTGCGGACGCGCGGGGGACCGGGGCGGGCTGGGCAAGGAGGACACCTCCGGACGAGGCCGTACGTGGGATCCGTGAGCACAGTAGGCCGATACGATCTCCAGCCCGCGTTCTCGCCCCGGCGGCGCGCACCGGTGTCCCCCGTTCGCGGTAACGTGGGCGCCCTATGAACGCCAAGCCCGACGTGCGGCTCCCCGCTGTGTCCGTGATCATGCCCGTCCTCAACGAGGAGCGGCATCTGCGCGGGGCCGTCCAAGCGATCCTCGCGCAGGAGTACGCCGGCGAGATGGAGGTCGTGATCGCCCTCGGTCCGTCCACGGACCGCACGGACGAGATCGCCGCCGAGCTCGTGGCCGAAGACCCGCGTGTGCACACCGTCCCGAACCCGACCGGCCGCACCCCCGCCGCGCTGAACGCGGCGATCAAGGCCTCCCGGCATCCGATCGTGGTCCGTGTCGACGGCCACGGCATGCTCTCGCCGAACTACATCGCGACCGCCGTCCGGCTCCTGGAGGAGACGGGCGCGCAGAACGTCGGCGGCATCATGCACGCCGAGGGCGAGAACGACTGGGAGCACGCGGTCGCCGCCGCGATGACATCGAAGATCGGCGTCGGCAACGCGGCCTTCCACACCGGCGGCCAGGCGGGTCCGGCGGAGACGGTCTACCTCGGTGTCTTCCGGCGCGAGGCCCTGGAGCAACAGGGCGGCTACAACGAGGAGTTCATCCGCGCCCAGGACTGGGAGCTGAACTTCCGCATCCGTGAGGCGGGCGGGCGGATCTGGTTCTCGCCGGAGCTGAAGGTGTCGTACCGGCCGCGGCCCTCCGTGCGGGCGCTGGCCAAGCAGTACAAGGACTACGGCCGTTGGCGGCACGTCGTCGCCCGCTACCACTCCGGCTCCATCAACCTGCGCTACCTCGCCCCGCCGACGGCGGTGTGCGCGATCGCGGCGGGCGTGGTCGTGGGCGCGCTGGTGACCCCGGTGGGCTTCGTGATCCCGGGAGGCTATCTCGCGGCGATCGCCCTCGGGTCCGTCCCCGCGGGCAAGGGCCTGCCGCTGAAAGCCAGGCTGCAGATCCCGGTGGCGCTCGCCACCATGCACATGTCGTGGGGCTGGGGCTTCCTGACCAGCCCGAGGTCGCTGGCCAAGAAGGTCATCGCGTCGCGGCGTCCGGCGGTGCGGGCGAGCGTCTCCTGACGGGTGCCGCTTCGCCCGCGGGTCACGATCCGGCGGTTCCCACGGCGGCGGCGTTACGGACCGCGACGTCGATGCTGTGCCGGAGGCGGGTCATCCTCTTGATAGTGGTCCGGATGTCCCGCGTCTCATAAGCCGCTTCGACGGCCCGCACGCCCGGCGGACGCGCCGGTTACTTTTCGGTCCGCCCCGCCGACGCAGCCGCCCTTGGGCACACGCATGCCGTGGTACGAGGTGAGCGGCGACGTGCCGGAGTAACCGGTGAGTACCCGGAGCGCCTCTCGCGACGGGGCGGCGGCCCGAGTCGGCCGACACACTCCGGGGATCGTTCCGGGGGATGTGGAAGCCGAATTCCCGCGCGGTCGCGAGAGTCTCGGGAACGCTGGAAATGAATCACATGACGCTGCAGATCCCGGGAGGGAGCGCAGCAATTTTGCTTGCTCCGGGCGAAGTTGACATGATGGCAGGTGCATGATCGAATCGCCGCGTTCTTTTGCACGCCTGCGGCAAGCGGTCGCGGGCGTTTCCTTTTGTATCCGGGGGAAGGTCAAGTGCGTTCCACCATGCGCCGCATGACACGTGCCGGGGTTGTGGTCGGGGGAATCGGCCTTGCGATGGTCGCGGCCACCGGCGTCTCGAGTGCCTACACCTACGACGGCAGCGACCCGTCCGCCTCGGGCTGCGCCGGCGGCGCCACGACGGTGGAGTCCGCGACCGTCAAGAACGGTCACGTCACCCTCGGCACCCTCGTGCTGCGTTACAGCACCGCCTGCCACACGGCTTGGGCCCGACTGACGCTCAACCAGACCCAGGGCGCCTGCGGCAACGCCTCCGCCGGGTACGACTGCGCGCATGCCTTCGTCACCCGCAACAACGATGGCCGCTCCTACAACTGCACCGTCTACCAGGGCCAGTCGCAGTGCTACACGCCGATGGTCTACGACAAGGACATGACGTCGTTCGCCCAGGCGGGGATCGACGACGTCTGGAGCTATGCCGACACCCGGACCGCCGCCTACTGATGGCGCAGTGAGTCGTTCGGGCCGGCCGTGGCCGTAGCGCCGAACCTGCTACGGAATCTCTCCTGCCCGTACGCCGAGGGGGCCCACCGCCCAGGCGGTGGGCCCCCTCGACTCGCTGCCGCCCCACGGCGGTCAGTCGACTACCACCGGTAGGGCTTGTACACGGGCATGCACTGCCCCTTGTCGGCGCCGTTGATGGCGTCGGAGTTGCTGGGCAGGTCGCCGGCCCTCGGCTGGGACTGCTTCGGGTAGCTCGTACCCGTGCGCCAGTCGGCGCCCACGACCACGGTGACGCCGGACACGTCGGTGGACCTCGTCACGGAACTCGCGGGAATTCCCAGGGCCTTGGCGACGGCCTGCGCGTCCCCCTCGAGATCCGCGCTGGGGTACCGCACCAGGGTCTCGTTCTCGGACAGTCCCGTGGAGGCGGTGTCGGCCGCCGCCCTCGTGTAGCCCTGCTGGGCGAGCACGCCGGTGATGTCCTTCGCCCGGAGGGGCACCGGGGACTGCGTGGAGTTCCCGGTGGCGTTCTGCACGAGAACCCCCAGCTGACCGGCGGGTACCGAGGCGGTCTTGGCCGGTGCGGCCGACCCCGTCTTCTTCTTCGCGTCCGGCGTGCCGTTCTTGTCGAAGGACACGTCGTCGCGGAGCATCTGCCACAGCTTCTCGGCATTGGCGCCGTCCGGTAGGGCGTGCGCATCCGGGGCCGCGGGGTCCGGCACCCAGGGCATCGTCGTCATGGTGATGCGGTTCGTCGGCACGGACTTGAGCTGCATCGCCAGGTCGTACAGCTTCTTGACCGAACCGAGCTCCTGCGAGACCTGCAGCGACTTGGTGGCTGCCTCGGCCAGGTCCATGAGCCGGCCGCCGTCGGTGAAGGCGTTCTGCTTCTTCAGCTTGCGGAACATCGAGTTCAGGTACATGTGCTGGGCCCTGGCGCGCAACGGGTCACTGCCCCAGGCGTGCCGTGTGCGCAGCCACTGGAGGGCCTGCTTGTGTTGGATGGTCCACGTGCCGGCCTTCAGTTTCAGACCGGAGCCGCCGGGTGCGTCCGGCGTCGGCCGGTCCCAGACGTTGTCCTTCACACAGACGTCGACGCCGCCGATGGCGTCCGCCATGTCGACCACGCCCGCGAAGTCGACCATCATCCAGTGGTCGATGTAGACCTTGGTGAGGCTCTCCCAGGTGGCCACCGTGCAGCCGGGACCGCCGCGGGCCAGCGACGTGTTGATGAGGTCGTTGACCGGCGGGTACTTCTGACCCGTCTTGGGATCCCTGCACCGGGGGATGTCGACCCGGGTGTCGCGCGGGATGCTGACGAAGGCGGCGCTCTTGCGGTCCGCGGAGAGGTGGATGAGCATCTGCACGTCGGCGTGCGGCGGGGTGCCGCGGTTCTGCCTCGCGCCGCCGAGCTTCACATCCTCGTCGCTGTTACGGCTGTCGGAGCCGATCAGCAGGATGTTCATCGGCGTCTGCCCGGCCGCGTTCGGCTGGGGCTTCTTCGCCTTGGAGTCGCCGCTGAGGAGCTCGCCCTTGCGGATGTTGCCGTTGAGATGCCGCAGGTAGAGATATCCGGCGCCGGCCGTGCCGAGTATGACGACGGCGAGCACGGTCGCGGACCATCGCAGCGTGCGCCGTCTGCGCCGTCGCCGGTCGGTCTTCGAGCCACCCCCGTGCCGTCGGCCGTCGTGCTCTCCGGGCCCCTCCGACGTGTTCGAGCCGTGTCGGCCGCGTGGCACCGTCTCCTGGTCCGAAGGAGCCTTGTCCCGCACGTTGCTCCGCGTCAACTCCCTGCCCTCCCCACCCTTATGCCATGTGACGGGCCCGTCCCGCGCCCAGTTAGACGCACGACGGACCCATTGGGTTACCTGTGAGGCGAACTGCCCTTCGCCTGGTGTGGAATCATCCGCGCGCGGAGCCGTGATCCAGAGCCCTGTCCGGCGGATCATGCCGGAATCGCGGGGCAGGACACCGTTGCCCGTACCGGCCTGATGGGCCGGACAGAACCTGGCCGCCCGGACTCAGGTGATCTTGAACGCGGTCATTGTCCAGTAGGCGGGTAAGAGCCTTCTGAGAGACGCACCTGGTCAGCTGACCCCGGTGCGGGGGACGTTGCTGCCTCCACCGGCACCCGGTCCGGGTGGTGAGGCGGCCGTGCCGCCGGCGGTGCCTCGACCGGCAGGAGCGTGATCAGAGGCGTCCTCGCGGCCGCCGGACTCAGCCGGCGCACCGGCATCCTCGCGGCTGCGGACTCAGCCGGCGCACCGGCATCCTCGCGGCCGCGGACTCAGCCGGCGCACTTGACCTCGTTCGCCGTGGTCTTGTCGTCGATCTTCGGCGGCTTCCGCGGGGTGGAGAAGGAGGCTCCCGCGCCCTTGAAGTCCTTGCCCAGGGTCAGCGTGATCTCGGGCAGTCCCTGGGAGTTGGTCACGCTCCGGCCCGGCTTGAGGGCGGAGCCGGGAAGGCCCATGAGGGCGGCCAGCTCCCGCGCCTGGGATGCCTGGGCGGGCGCGTACTCCAGCGTGGTCTTGGCCAGCTCCGCCGGCGCGTTGCCCGCGTTCTCCGACTTGAGCACGCCCTTCTCGTTCTGCAGCCACTGCAGGGTCTCCTGCGCGCTGCCGCCCTCGGCGCCGCCGTTGAGGATGCGCACCCGCACCTCGGAGGGGGCCGACCTGCTGCCCTTCAGACGGGCCGCCTGGGCGTCCTTGGCCGCCTTCTCCTCCTTCTTCACCTCGGTGAAGGAGACGTCGTTCTTGATGGCGTCGAAGACGTCCGGGGCCGCGCCGGGGTTGACGATCACCGTCTTGTGGTGGATGCCGTCGGCCGGGTTGTCGAGCACGGGCACCGTGACGAACGAGATGTGCTTCGTCGGCACCTTCTTCAGCTCCAGCGCGACATCCTTGAGCGTGCTCACCTTGCCGATGCCCTTGTCGACGGTGAGCGCCTTGGTGGCCGCCTCCGCCAGGCTGAGCAGCTTGGACGGGTTGCTGAGCGTGTCACCGGAGGTCATCTTGCGCATCAAGGAGGCCATGAACTGCTGCTGCACCTTGATGCGGTCCAGGTCGCCGGCATTGCCCCAGCTGTGACGGGTGCGGACGAACGCCAGTGCCTGCTCGCCCTCGACCTTCGAGGGGCCGGCGGGCAGTTTGAGATGCGAGTCCCGGTCGTTCACCGCGTGGGTGAGGCACACGTCAACGCCGCCGACCGCGGTCGTCAGTGTCTTCACCGCATTGAAGTCGACCATCACGAAGTGGTCGGGCGTAATGCCGGTGACCTCCTTCACCGTGCGCATCGTGCAGCCCGGGTCGCGGCCCTCCTGGCCGAGGCTCTCGTTGAAGCGCACCTGGCGGGACCCGGCGATGACCTTCTCGGAGCCGTCGGGCTGGATCGTCTCGCAGTCCGGCACGTTCACGATCAGGTCGCGCGGGATGCTCAACGCGGTCGCGTTCGTGCGGTCCTTGGAGACGTGCAGCAGGATGTTGGTGTCGGCGTGACCGACGCTGTTCGCGTCACCGTAGCCCTTGTTGCCCTTACCGGTGCGCTTGTCGGTGCCGATGATCAGGATGTTGAAGGCGTCGTCCTTGCTGAAGCCGTCCTTGGCCGCGTTGCCGACATCCGTCGTGGTGACGTTGCCCTCGAGGTGCTTGAGGTACAGGTAGCCGGCCGTGCCGACGGCGACCAGCACGAACGCCGTGCCGCCGGCGGTCCACGCCAGCACCTTCTTGGCCTTCGACTTCTGCTTCACCGGCCGTCGGTTGCGGCGTCCCTGGGGCGGCTCGGGCTCGGCGCTCCGACGGCGGCGCGGGGGCGGTACCTGCGCACCGCTCGCCTGCCGCACCTCCCGCGTCCCGCCCGCCGCCGCGTCACCGCGGCCGCGTGCCGGACCACCGGTGTCCCGGGGGTTCGGTCTCCGGGGTCCGGGGACCGGCGACTGCGGTGCGGAAGGGCTCAGTCGCAGTTCGTATTCGCCGGTGTTCGGATTGAGTACCCACTGGTCTGCGGGATCGATGTTGTCCGCCCGCCCACGGCCTTGCGCGTCCACGGTTGTCCGAATCCTCCGTCGGGGCCACGCGGCGCCTTCCCCCAAGGCGCTCGGGTCTCGGTGAATCAGTGCACGACCCCAGGACGGACCTCGTGGCCGGGTGCACCGGATCGCTCACACTATCGGCCCAGTTCGGCGTCGAGCGACGCCGGTGACAAATTCCACCTCCCTACAACTGGGCAATCCCCCTCATATTCCTGAACAAAAGTTCGTCGCCTTGGTGAGCCCGTTACGCGCAGGCGTGCTCGGCGGCGGTGTTCCCGCGGAAGGTAGGGGTGGGGGAGGGGTCGTGCGGGGGCCCGTCACCCGCAACCTCCGGCGAGCCGTCCTTCGTCACCGCCACGGGCTGATCCGCCCGCAACCGCGCGAACAGCTTCTCGGCCTCCGGCTCGACGAGCTGGTCGCGATTGGAGTCGTAGACGTACGACTCCCGCGGCACCGTCATGAACTGCACATGATCCGTGGGGATGTCACGCAGTCCGCGCACCAACTGGTACAAGCCGCGCAAACTTGCCAGTTCCGGATCGGTGGTGAGCGAGGAGGTCGCCGCGTCCAGCACCGGGTAGAGCTTCACAGGGTTCAGCAGGACGTCGTTGCTCCACGCCTTGTTGACCAGCGCGCCGAGGAAGCGCTGCTGCCGCTCCATCCGCTCGGTGTCGCTGCCGTCACCGAGCGACTTGCGGGCGCGTACATACCCGAGCGCCTGCTCCCCGTCGAGCGTCACCCTGCCCGCCGGCAGCTTCAGCTTGGCGGCCTTGTCGTCGATGGGGTCCTTCAGGCACACCTGCACGCCGTCGACCGCGTCGACCATCTCCTTGAACCCGCTGAAGTCGACCACCACGTGATGGTCGATGCGGATGTCCGTCAGCTTCTCGACGGTCCGGATGGTGCAGGCCGAACCGCCCAGCTGGAAGGCGTGGTTGAACATCGCGAACACCGGCTCGCTGCGGCTGCCGTCCTCCTGCCGGCAGCCGGGGATGTCCACCATCAGGTCCCGGGGCAGCGAGACGGCGGTGGCGCTGCGCCGGTCGGCGGCCAGATGCAGCAGGATCGTGGTGTCGGACCGTTCGCTGCCCAGGTCCCGCCCGTACTCCCGGTTCCCCTCCCCGGCCCGCGTGTCCGACCCGATCAGCAGGATGTTCTGGGCGCCCCGCACCAGCGCGGTGGGCCGCTCCCGCTCGTACCGGGCGAGTTCGGCGGCGGCCGCGTCGTCGGGGGTGATGTTGGCACTGAGCTTCGCGTACAGCACCCAGCCGGCTCCGGTGGCCGCCACGACGAGCAGGCCCACCGCCAGCGCCGAACCCAGCAGCCAACGCCGCCGACGCCGCCGTAGGAGCCCGTCACCAGTGGCGGAGGACCCGCGACCGGGACCGAGGGGCTTGCCTGCGGTGTCGGTCACGGTGGAGCCATCCCCTCGTGGCGTACGAGCGTCACGTCCTGCTCTTACGACCATGGCCGGGAGGGCGGGGGAAGGCGCCCTCAGCTACTCCAACTGGGGGACGGCAGTGCCGCCAGGGGGGCGAGGATCCCCGGAACCGGCGACCCGGACGTCCTGCGGCGTACGCGGACGACCTCGGCCCCTGGCATCGGCCCCCACGCCCGCAGTCGCCGTACGGTCCCCGCTCCCCCTCTCAGTGACGCGAAGCGGTCACCCGCTCGCTCTCCATCCGCTTGGCGAGGCTCTCCTCGTCCAGCCGATCCAGATTCCGGCACAACACCACGGAGCCGCCGACGGCCAGCGGCGCGTACAACCCCGCGCTCAGCCCTTCCCAGGTGTCGTACGACAGCCCCGACAGCAACCTCGATCCAGGCCCCGTCAGATCCAGCGACGGCGCGTCGGCCAGGGCCCGCTCGACGACCTCGGCCCCACTGAACTCGGCTCCCGCGACGATCAGCGCCGGCGCCTCCGGATCCACCGGAGCGTACGGCGCGAACCGGTCGCCCTGGCTCGGCACTTCCACGGCGTAGTCGGCGAAGCCGTCCGGCGGCTGCGGGAAGCGCCCGCCGAGCGGCCGGAGCGCGAGGGCGACCCGTTCCCCGCGGCACGCCCGGGCAGCCTCCAGGGAATCCGGCCCGCTGACGACGACGTCGGCGGACGCCGGGTCCCCGGCCACGTCCGCCACCGCCCCCACCGACGCGCACGCGAGCAGCCACACGGCCGTCTGCCAGTGCGCGGGCAGCAGCAGCGCGACCCGGTCGCCGGGGCCGGCGGACAGGTCGCCCTGCAGGAGGTTCGCGGTCTTGGCCACCCAATTGGCGAAGGTGGCCACGGACAGTTCGACGCGTTCGCCCGTGGCGTCGTCGTAGAAGGTCACCAGCGGGCGGCCGGGATCCGCGGCGAGCGCGGAACGCAGCAGGTCGGCAGGGGTGCGATCGGTGGCGTTCACGCGCGCAAGAGTACGCCGGGGCGTCGGCCGCACCGAAGGGTGGCGCCACCGGTTCGGCGCTCTCGTCGGCGCCGCCCCCGACCGCCGCGCCCGCGCGAGCGGAGCGGACGGCCGCCATGGGCCGGGGCCCCGAGGCATCCCCGAGCTGGGCAAGTGGGCCACCGAGCAGGAGCTGACCCGTCTCGAAGGCGGGGACCCGCGCGCCAAGCCGTGCATCGGACCGCGTCCGCGGATCGTCACGCGCCGCGGCTGGGGCGCGGACGAGTCACTGCGGGTGCCCGGCTTCGTCTCCACGAAGCAGGTGAAGGCGGCCTTCGTGCACCACACCGCCTCAGGCGACAACCACACCTGCTCCCAGGCCCCCTCCGTCATCCGGAGTATCCACCGCTACCACGTCAAGAGCATGGGCCGGCGGGACAGCGGCTACGACTTCCTCGTCGACAGGTGCGGAAACCTCTACGAGGGCCGGGCCGGGGGTGCGGCGAAGGCGGTCCTGGGCGCTCACATCCGCGGGTTCACCACCAACAGCATGGGCACCGCGGTGATCGGCGGCTACGGCTCATCCAAGCCGTCCGGTACCGCGGTGACGGCCGCCGCCGGCTCACCGCGGGGAAGCTCGGCCTCTTCGGCGCCGATCCGCGCGCCAAGACATATCTGGCGTCGGGGGGTGGCAATCTCTACCCAAAGGGGAAGAACGTACGACTGAACGTGATCTCCGGCCATCGGGACGGGTTCGCCACCGAGTGTCCGGGCGAGCGGCTCCACGCCAAGCTCGCCAGGACCCGTTCCAGCGCGGCGCGTTACCAGGGGCGGTGAGCCCGGGAGCGCCGGGGCCAGGGGCTGCGCGTTCACCGCCGTCGGGGGGCGGGTGGAGGAGGCTCGGGGGACGGCGGGGGCGGTTGGGGGAAACCGGACGCCGATCTCGCGGGACACCGCGCGGCCATCGAGGGCACCGTCGCACGGTCTGCATACACTGGCCGGCCGAAACGAGTAGTTCGGCCGGTCCCGGCAGGAAGCAGAGACGACAGGTGACAGAAGCGATCCTCCTGGTCGGCGGCAAAGGCACCCGGCTGCGCCCGCTCACGGTGCACACACCGAAGCCCATGGTCCCGGCGGCGGGTGTGCCGTTCCTCACGCACCAACTGGCGAGAGCCAGAGCGGCAGGCGTGGAGCACATCGTCCTCGCGACGAGCTACCTCGCCGAGGTCTTCGAGCCCTACTTCGGCGACGGCGCCTCCCTCGGCCTGCACATCGAGTACGTCACCGAGGACGAGCCCCTCGGTACGGGCGGCGCCCTCCGCAACGTGGCCTCGCGTCTGCACTCCGGCCCCGACGACCCTGTGCTGATCTTCAACGGCGACATCCTGACGGGCCTGGACATCAGGGCCCTGGTGGACACGCACGAGTCGACGGGCGCGGACGTCTCCCTGCACCTGACGAAGGTGACGGACCCGCGCGCGTACGGACTCGTTCCCACCGACGAGACGGGCCGTGTCCTCGCCTTCCTGGAGAAGCCGCAGACACCCGAGGAGATCGTCACCGACCAGATCAACGCGGGGGCGTACGTCTTCCGCCGCTCGGTCATCGACACGATTCCGCAGGGCCGCCCGGTGTCGGTGGAGCGCGAGACGTTCCCGGAACTGCTGTCGGCCGGGGCCCACCTCCAAGGCATGGTCGACTCGACGTACTGGCTCGACCTGGGCACCCCCGCGGCGTTCGTCCGCGGCTCGGCGGACCTGGTCCTGGGCCGGGCCCCGTCCCCCGCCGTCCCCGGCCGCTGCGGCGACTTCCTGGTCCTGCCCACGGCGACGGTCGCCCCGCAGGCGAAGCTGACGGGCGGCACGGTGGTCGGCGAGGGCGCGTTCGTCGCGGAGGGCGCGCGGGTCTTCGGCTCGACGATCCTGCCCGGCGCCGTCATCGAGCCCGGCGCCGTCATCACCGACTCCCTCATCGGCACCCGGGCCCGGGTGGGCGAGCGCTCCGTCCTCACCGGCACGGTCATCGGCGACGGCGCGGTGGTCGGTCCCGACAACGAGCTGCGCGAAGGCGTACGGGTGTGGTGCGACGCCCGCATTCCGGCGGGGGCGGTGCGGTTCTCTTCCGACCACTAGTCGTGCGGGTGGACTGGGGGCGCTGTCCTTGGGGACCGCGCCCCCAGTCCCCCCTCACACACGCGTCCGGCTGAGGGTCGTCCGCGGCTGCGCCGTGGCCGCTCGCGCGGTTTCCCGCGCCCCTGGGTCGGCACACGTGCCGCTCCCTTTGGGGGCTGTGGGCGGTTGTGGCCGGGTTCCGCGGCGGTGGCGGTGCCCCGTGGCCGCGGGCAGTCGTGCCGCCGGGGCGGCCCGGATGGGCGCAGCGGCACCCCACCGGCGCGGGTGAGCGATGCCCACCCCCGGCAGGCCGCAGCACAGGGTGCCGAGGCAGCCCCCTACAGCAACCCGATGTCCACCCGACGCATCTTCGGTGCCCTCCGCGCGGGCGCGTTCCCGCTCAGCAGGATCAACCGAGCCGCCCGATGCCGCTGCCCCGCATACGGCTCCAGCAAGCGCAGCATCTCCGCATCGTCGGCATACCGGTCCCCCGCCAGCGCCCAGCCGACGATCCCCGGCAGATGCAGATCCCCGACCGTCACCGCATCCGCCGCCCCGTGACTGCGCTGCACCACCTCCGCCGAGGTCCACGGCCCGATCCCCGGCACGACCTCCAACCGGGCCCGCGCCTCGGCCGCCGGCATCCCCACCGCCTGCTCCAGCCGCGCGGCGACCCGCACGGCCCGCAGGATCGTGGACGCCCGCTTGTCGTCCACCCCGGCCCGATGCCACTCCCAGGAGGGAATCAGCGCCCAGGTCCGCGGCGCGGGCATCACCCACATCGGGCGCTCGCCCGCCCCCGCGGGCCCCGGCGCCGGCTCCCCGAACCTCCGCACCAGCAACCGCCACGCCCGATAGGCCTCGTCGGTCGTGACCTTCTGCTCCAGCACCGACGGAATCAACGACTCCAGCACCAGCCCGGTCCGCGTCAGCCGCAGCCCCGGCCGACGGTGCCGCGCCAGCGCCACCACTCGGTGCCGGGGCACGAACGCGTCCGGATCATCGGCTGCACCGAGCAGCTCCGGCAACTGCTCCAGCAGCCACTCGGCGCCCGGCCCCCACGCCTGTCCGCGCACCTCGCCGCCGCAGCCGTACACCCGCAGCGTCCCGGGGCCGGCGGGCGTCCGGGTGGCCCGCCACACGGATCCGTCCCGTGTCGCCCGGAACGTGGGATCGGCGGGCCCGCGCCGCAGCGGACCCAGCACCAGGCCGAGGTCGAGCGGCCCCTCGGGTACCCAGCGCCTTACCCGGGCCGGGGCCGCGGCCTGTCTCGGCACCCCGCCGGGCACGGCGACCTCCCCACCGCGCACGGTCGTACGCGTGGGCCGAGGAGCGAAGCGTCCTGCCACGAATGAGGTCCTAGGGGTGCCGGTGCTGCGGGGGCTGCTGTCCTATGAGACTAGTAGATTGTCGCGGCTTAGTTTTGCTGTGTGGTTGGGTAGAGGTGGCGTAGTTTCACGCGTGCGTCGTCGGTGGTGAAGTGCCAGTCGACTT